>JAAKFL010000145.1 GCA_011065065.1 Chlamydiota bacterium
GCCACATATCGGAAGATGTGATTCGAAAATATATAGAGACTCAGAAACAAAAAGGCTAGGCGAGCTTTCATCCTCCAGCACAAGGCTGGAGGTTTTCCCGCTCGTCGTTAATAAACTATCATCCCCAAAAAATATAACGATGAGGTGTTGCTATGGATCCGTGTTCAAATAAAATCACTGTTTATTCCAGTAATGAAACTACTGATTATCCCAGCACTGACCTGAAATTTAAAAGCTTTGTCTATTCAAAATCGCCTAAAGAGCAAGCTCGGCTCCTCGAAAATGCTGCGAAAGCGGGAGACATCGAAACCATCCAGAAACTTTTTGAGTTGAATGTGAATCCAGATGTCAAATCCGGTGATTATCCAGGGGGAGCTCTTTATGTGGCCTGCATCCACAATCAGGTTGAAGTTGCTGAAACCCTTATCGATCACGGCGCTAGAAGTGCATACACGTTAAAGCTCATGATTATGGAATCTCGTTCGGATTGCGTGAAGCTTTTATTAGAGCTTAAAGCCGATCCCAATAAACTCTTTAAGTGGGATGGCAAAGAGCTAAGACCTCTTTATGTGGCCTGCATCCACAATCAGGTTGAAGTTGCGAAAACTCTTCTCGATCACGGCGCTAAAAGTGCATATTCGTTAAAGCTCATGATTAGTGAATCTCGCTTGGATTGCGTGAAGCTTTTATTAAAGCTTAAAGCCGATCCCAATGAACTCTCTCATTGGGAGGGCAACAAGCAAAGACCCCTCCATATTTTGGCTGGGCGGAATGGATGGCCTACATGTATGAGCCTGAGTGGAAATGAGAGAAACATCATTTGCCTGCTTATCGAGCACAAAGCCAATGTTCTGTTGAAAAATTCTCGGAAAAATACTCCTTTAGATGTCGCAGTATACAGCAAAAATTCAGACGCACTTGGCGTTTTGTTGCCTCATTATAAAAAAGCCCGGGGAAATGTGTTTTATACAAGCAAACAGAGAAAATCTATGATTCGAAGCAAAGCGAATATGCGTAGAACATTTAGAAATTTTAAAGTCAAGGTAGTAGTTGATAGATAAGTAAGAATTAGGAAGTAGGCAAAAAGGTGGACGACCATTCCTGGATCATTTGATAGTTTTCTTGATAAGTTGATTCTTTTAACATAAACAGGTATTCCTTTATAGGTAGGTAGTTAGACCAATTTCTTTGTTGAGGATCAAGAGGAGAAGATATGGCAAAACGGGAGCACTATTTCTATGACAAAGCGATACTTGCCGATCGTGAAACCGAGCATGTCAATAAACTTCTTGAAAAGTATAAACATGAGAAAGTGGACGAGGATCTTAAAAAAAAGATTTGGGAAGAGTTACAGCATGAGAAGCATCTGGGAAACATCTCGATTCCGTTCAAGATTGTTCTACGACGAGACGAATATGGGAAGTACCCGGATACCATAGAAGTCATTCTCGACACGAAACTCTAAACTCTCTGTGCCTCTATGTCTCTGTGGTAAAAAAATGCCCAAAGACTCTCTAAATCCCCTGTTCTACTTGATTTAAATCCATATTTAGTGTATTATAAGTTAATGAAAACAAGTTAAAAGAGCCAAAAAACCGACAGGGGGTCCTTGAATGTCATTGGATAAAGGCACCAAAGAAGAAATCACAAAGAAATTCCAACTTCACGAGAAAGACACAGGGTCAGCGGATGTTCAGATTGCGATCTTGACTGAGAGAATAGCAGAGCTTACGGATCATTTAAAGATGAGCCCCAAAGACCATAATTCGCGTCTTTCGCTGTTAAAGTTAGTTGGACAGCGACGACGTCTCCTTGACTATCTGAATTCGACTGATACCAAACGGTATCAAGCTTTGATTAAGAAGCTCAAACTGAGACGCTAAGGATACAGGCTGTTGTTCCCGATCAACTTAGTATTGATCGGGTACAACAGCCTTTTTTATTTATGAATCTAGGAGTTTAGGTTGAATTGAAGTCAGAAATTCCTGTTCAAAAATTTATTTGAAAAGAAATTTCTGAGTTCTATTCCTATCACCCTTGACTCCTTTTAAAAATACAATAAGGAGTTATCTATGAAAAGAAACACGATTACTGTGCCTCTTGGCGACCAAGAAATCACCTTTGAAACAGGGAAGGTTGCGAAGCAGGCTAATGGATCTGTCATTGTTAAGATGGGAGAAACCATTGTTTTTGCCACAGCATGTGCTGCGGACAAGCCGACCGAAGGGCTTGATTTTCTTCCCCTTCAAGTCCACTATCAAGAAAAATTTTCCTCTGCTGGAAAGACTCTTGGTGGTTATTTAAAACGTGAAGGGCGTCCTTCTGAAAGGGAAATACTCACCTCTCGTCTGATTGACCGGCCAATTCGCCCCATGTTTGAAGAGGGTTATTGCTGTGAAACTCAAGTTCTGGCGTATGTTTGGTCTTATGATGGTGTTCACTCGCCAGGTCCTCTGGCTCTTTGTGCAGCAGCAGCAGCTCTCGTCATCTCAGACATTCCATTAGTGAAGCCAATCGGAGCTGTTCGTGTGGGAATGGTTGAGGGCAAGTTTGTGGTCAATCCGACAATTGCGCAGCAACAAGTATCGACTTTAGATCTATTGATGGCGGGTACGGAAGATGCCGTTCTGATGATTGAAGGGTACTGCGACTTCTTGACCGAAGAGCAGGTCTTGGAAGCCATTGAATTTGGACATGGGTTTATCAAGGACATTTGCCATGCTTTAGCGAAGTGGAGAGAAGAAGTTGGAAAACCAAAGAATCGCGACGGGCTACGACCTCCGGTATCAGATGAGATCAAACAAACAGTTTACTCGATTATGGAGCCCAAGCTGGCTTCTGTTCTTCGCATTAAGGATAAGTTGGAGCGTGAAACGGCGCAATCTGAAATGAAAAAAGAGGTGATGGACAAGTTCTTCCCTGAGGGTGAAGAATCAGAACATGATCCTCTGGAAATATCCACGGTCTTCAAAAAGATCCAAGCCGATTATCTCAGAAAGATGGTTCTCAACGAAAATCTTCGCTGTGATGGCCGGAAAACTACTGATATTCGTTTCATTGACATTGAGCAAGGACTTCTTCCAAGAGTCCACGGAAGCTCTCTCTTTACACGAGGAGAGACTCAATCTATGGCTGTCTGCACTTTGGGTGGAGAAACCATGGCTCAGCGTTATGAAACTCTTGATGGAGATGGTTCTCGTCGATTTTATCTCCAATACTCATTTCCTCCGTTCTCTGTTGGAGAAGTGAGACGAATGGGACCTCCGGGACGACGAGAAATTGGACATGGTAAGTTAGCCGAAAGAGCACTATCATTCTCTCTTCCAGACCGTGAGAAATTTCCCTACACCATCAGACTTGAATCCAACATCACGGAATCGAACGGTTCCTCATCGATGGCATCTGTATGCGGAGGCTGCCTAGCCTTGATGAATGCTGGTGTTCCGATCAAGCGACCGGTATCCGGAATTGCAATGGGTTTGATTTTGGAAGGAAAGCAATTTGCAATTCTTTCTGATATTCTTGGCATTGAAGATTCCCTTGGGGATATGGATTTCAAAATCACAGGAGACGGCGATGGGATCACTGCCTTCCAAATGGACATCAAAGTGGAAGGGATCACTGTCGAGATCATGGCTGCTGCGTTGAAGCAAGCGCGTGAAGGCAGAATCCACATCTTGAATAAGATGTTGGAAGTGGCTCCTACGTATGCTACTGAAATGTCAATCCATGCGCCTCGTATTGCATCAATCAAAGTCAAGATAAGTCAGATTGGAGCCATCATTGGGCCAGGAGGATCGAAGATTCGTGAAATCATGGCTGAATCAGGTGCTGAAATCGACATCAATGATGATGGAATTGTCAATATAGCCGCTCCTGGAAAAGAAGGACTGGACATTGCTATTGCCATGGTTGAAGGGTTGACAGCTGAAGTTGAAATTGGAAAAATCTATGAAGGGCTTGTCAAAAAGATCATGCCGTTTGGGATTTTTGTCGAGATCCTGCCAGGAAAAGAAGGGCTTTGCCATATATCAGAGTATGACAATCAGCGCATTGAAGACCTAAATGATGTGGTGAAAGAGAAGCAAACAGTCACTGTGAAGGTCCTCGATATCAACGACAGAGGTCAGATCAAACTAAGTCGCAAAGCGACCCTTGTCAAGTCCAATAACTAAGAGGGTGTCTCGAAACCATCTTGTCAGAAAACCCCCTTTTCGATTGAATGAAATTTAATCAGGAGGGGGTTTCTTATGTCCAACTTTTTGAGTTTTGTATCGAGAGAAGGTGAACAAGTTAGGTTGCCAACAGCTTCTTATTCTAAGTCACTTGGGACTTCGAAGTATGAAGCGCGTCGCATGTTGAAGACGTATGAAAAAGCATTGAAAAAGTCAGATGCTTCTGATCACAAACGGAAGCGGTTTCAATTGGAGAAAGGTCGTTACCATCGGATGCTGAGGTCGAAGGAGAATGTGGAAGAGGCTGCTTTTTGGTGTCTTTTGAGCTAACGTGGCCATTTTTTACCGCGAAGATGCGCGAAGAGAGCGTCTTTGTATAGAAGATTCTTGGAACATATTCACCACAGAGTCACCGAGACACAGAGAAAGAGAGATTGATGCTCGGTTGAAGACAACCCTATTCTTAGGTAAAACAATTTCTACTTGTTATATAAAAAACACATAGGTATCTATTGGCCTTGTTCACTTCTTCGGTCATTTTTTTAAGCCTAGTGCAAGTGAACAAGGCCTATCTATTGTCCTAAAAAAGGAATCCCAATGGAACCAACATCAAAACCCTTAATTCCTACTGATAGTCCCAGCATAATTGAAAGAACGACTTCCAAAGCTCCATATGAAATTTTTCTCATGATATTTTCTCTTCTAGATTTCGCGGATCAAGCACGCTGTTCCTTGGTTTGTTGGCCAGGTTGGTGATCTTAACTGTTCGGGCCAGGCCGGGGAATTGTTCGTTGGGAATAGTAAAATAATTGACCTCAACTTTAAGCTTTAATTTCTGATTGGTCTCGACCAGGGTCAGGTCATGCGAGGTGATGCGCATGTCTTTTTTGTTATCAGAGGTTTCGCTAAATGGTTCATAGAACTTGTTGTCAACTTTCAGAAAAGTCCGGAAGCACTTGAGAGCTACTGAGCGGTAGGCTTTATTAGCCGGTTGGAACTCAATAATGGCCCGGTCCTTGTCATGGGCGCCGGCAGAGGTAATGGCCTGGCCGCGGTTGGTGTAGAAGACCCACATGGGGCAGCCAAATAT
>JAAKFL010000146.1 GCA_011065065.1 Chlamydiota bacterium
AAGACGCTAAGACGCAAAGAAATGTCAACTAACTTGGACCAACGGTCCATGCACTCTTTAGACGCAGATGGCGCTGATTGACGCAGATTGTTAACCTTGAGAGGTTAACAATCTGCGTCAATCAGCGCCATCTGCGTCTAAAGGTTCGAGATCACTTCGTGATCATATACACGTCAGCATCAATCTTTGCGTCTTTGTGTCTTTGCTTCTTTGCGTTAAAAATCATCAAAGGGAATCTGCGATCATCAGCGTTTATTTGACGCTAAAATTTAAGGCGAAAGACGCTCGATCACCCACACGTCACCCTCTCTCCGATACAAAAACCGGTCATGAAGACGATCTCTCCTTCCTTGCCAAAACTCGATAGCCATGGGACACAAACGATATCCTCCCCAATCCTCAGGCAGAGGAATCTCCCGACTTTCATACTTCTTTTCCGCCTGCTCAAACTCTTTTTGCAAATCCTCCTGCGAACCGAGAACCACCCCTTGCTCGGACGCAAGAGCTGCAATTTGGCTTTTTCTGGGACGTGTTGAAAAATAGGCTTGGGATTCTTCTCGAGTCACTTTTTTTATCTCTCCCTCCACTAACACTTGTCTGGGAAATTCTAACCAAACAAATGTTAATGACCCTAGGGGATTCTCAGCAATTTCTTGCGCTTTTCGACTCCGATAGTTGGTGTAAAACACAAAACCTCGGTCATCCAGTTCTTTCAACAACACCGTCCGACTTGAAGGACGTCCATCTTTTGTCGCGGTAGCGAGGGTCATGGCATTGGGTTCATGCTGACATGTTTTCGTGGCGTCGTCAAACCACAGTTGAAATTGTTCGAATGGATCTTCTTTTAATGAGCTTCGATGAAGGTATTCATTGGGATATTCTCTTCTTTCAGAAAGATTCACCTAATAGTCTCCTTTTCTTGACAACGACCCTAATCCTTTTCTATAAGTTAATAAAGGATTTTTGCAAATGGATGTGCTTACGATTCAAGATCTCGACCTGAAAAACAAAAAAGTCCTGATGCGTGTCGATTTCAATGTTCCCCTTGATAGTAAGGGGAATATTACTGATGATACACGGATTCAAGCGGCAATTCCCTCGATTCAATATGTCCTCGATCACGGCGGATCGGTGATCTTAATGAGCCATCTTGGACGCCCCAAAAAGCTCACCCCTGAACTTTCTTTAAAACCTTGCGCGGAGAGGCTATCACAGCTTCTTAGTCGCCCTGTGTCTTTGGTGGATCTTGGTGACTGCAATCCTCAGCCTGGCGAAGTCTTTCTTCTTGAAAACTTACGTTTCATTGAGGCGGAGAAGAAACCGGAAAAGGATCCACAATTCGCTAAGCAGCTGGCTCAACTTGCCGACGTCTATGTCAATGATGCCTTTGGAACAGCACACAGAAAACATTCGTCAACCTATGAAGTGGCGAAATATTTTCCTGGAAAAGCGGCAGCGGGATTTTTGATGCAAAAAGAGATCGAGTATTTGGCTCGGGACCCTGAGCATCCGTTTTATGCGATCATTGGCGGTGCGAAAATTAGCACGAAGATTGGTGTCCTTATGTCACTACTCGATAAAGTTGACGCTCTTTTTATTTGCGGAGCCATGGCCCATACATTTCTAAAAGCTCAAGGTCATGAGGTGGGGGATTCGTTATATGAAGAAGATGTGCTTCAGCTGGCAAAGGAGATTATAAAAAAATGTTCGGACAAAGACGTGTTTTTGGGTTTACCACTCGATGAAGTGGTTGTGGAAGATGTCGTTGAGGGAGCTCCCTCTAGACTCATTGAGTTTCGAAATGAGGGAATTCCAAAAGGGTTTAAAGGAGTGGACATAGGCCCGAAAACTCTTGAACTTTATCAAAAAAAACTTGCCGATGCGAAAACAGTGCTATGGAATGGACCGGCCGGAGTTTTCGAGATCACCGATTTTATGAAGGGGACCGAAGGGATTGCCAGGGTTTTGGCGGATCTACCTGCTACCACAATTGTGGGTGGTGGGGACTCGGTCGCGGCTCTCAAAATATTGGGATTATCCGATAAAATGTCTCATATTTCAACAGGTGGCGGAGCTTCCCTTGAACTGATCGAAAAGGGCACTTTGCCAGGAATAGAGGCTCTCTCTGCCAAAAAATCACAATAGATAGTATTTTTTGTAAGTTATTGGTTATTAAATATTTTTATTTAATTTATTGATTTAAAATCTTAATAATGCTAGAATATAAGCAATTCCAGTGCGGAATAATAGTGAAAAGAACAAAAAACTTTTTACCCCCCGGGGTTAATGTCGAATACGACAACTTCAGAGTTCTCAGGATGGAGGGCCTATTTATGGCCGATTCATCATCATGAGCTACGGAAGCTTCTTCCGATGCTCCTCGTGCTTTTTTTGATTACATTTGACTATAATATCCTACGGACGATGAAAGACACCTTGGTCGTGGCGACCGGGAAGGCTTCTGGAGCAGAAGTGATTCCATTTATCAAGCTTTGGGTGATGTTTCCGGGGTCGATAGCGTTAACATTTCTGTTTACTTGGCTTTCGAATCGATTTAGCCGAGAGAGGGTCTTTTATGTAATGATGACTCTCTTTTTGTCTTATTTTGTGTTTTTTGTTTTAGTCCTGTATCCCTGGCGTCATATTCTTCATCCCCACGAGTTTGCCGATTCTTTACAGGGGGTTCTTCCCCTTGGAATGAGGGGTTTCATTTCCATGATTCGTAATTGGTCGTTTACCACTTTTTATGTGATGTCGGAATTATGGGGAAATATTGTCTTATTCCTACTGTTTTGGGGATTTGCTAACCAGATTACACAGATTGGGGAAGCCAAGCGCTTTTATGCTATTTTGGGGATTGCGACGAATATATCGGGAATTATAGCAGGTGGAATTGCGGTTCAAATTTCAAAGACCGGATTGCTTTCATATATCCCTTATGGATCTCAGCCTTGGGATAAGCAGATTTTGATTCTTGTGTCTCTCGTGGTTGTTTGTGGCGCTTTGGCGATGATCATTTTCCGTTGGATGCATAGTCATGTGCTGGATGAGGAGACTGGAGAGACAGTTGCGGACAGTAAGGGTGAGGTGAAAGGACGCATGTCGATGCGTGAAAACTTCAAATACCTCTTTAACTCACGATACTTGATTTGCATCGCGATCATTGCGATCACTTACAATGTGGTGATTAATTTGGTTGAAGTCTTGTGGAAATATCAGGTGCATACACTTTATCCCGATCCTAGCGATTACAACCTATATATGAATCGGGTGATGATGGTCATTGGGCTTTTTGCCACGGTGACATCTTTTGGAATTACCGGAAATCTGATCCGCCGTGCTGGTTGGACTTTTACGGCCATGTTGACTCCGATCATTCTATTGCTCACCAGCATAGCGTTTTTTGGGAGTTTCTTCTACAAAGAGTACCTCGGCGACTTTTCACACCTCACTTTTGGAATTGCCCCTTTGACTCTTGTTGTCTTTTTTGGTACTCTCCAAAACTGTCTTAGCCGAGGGGCCAAATATACCATTTATGATGCCACAAAAGAAATGGCATTCGTTCCTCTTAGCCAGGAGTGTAAAATTAAAGGAAAAGCCGCGATTGACGGAGTCTGTATAAGAATGGGGAAATCGGGGGGATCTGCTATTCATCAGGTTCTTTTGTTGACCTTCGCTTCCCTCTCGCTCAGTGCCCCTTATGTTGCCGGTTTCCTCCTTGTAGTTGTGGCTGTATGGATGGGGTCTGTCTCCTCACTGGGCAAGCAATTTAACGCCCTGACTTCAAGTGAGGACGAGCCAGAACCCCTCGATGAAGCGGCCCCGCAACCCGAAGTTGAACCCGTTCTCCAAGGATAGTATCATTTATTAATTTTAATGATTTTAAAGAAAATATTATGAATTTTTTAGTTGAAAATTATTAATATTTATGTTAAACTTCTTTTTTAAGGATTATTTGTAATGAATAGTGATAATAAATCAGATTTTGGGTCTTTTCGGTCGATATTTTGGCCAATACACCGACATGAGCTCAAAGTTGTGGTTCCGATGCTTCTCATGCTTTTTCTGACCTGTTTTAACTACAGCATTTTGAAGAATCTGAAAGATGTTATGGTGGTGACGGCCAAGGCATCTGGGGGGGAGGTCATTCCGTTCATTAAGGTGTGGGCGATGTTGCCAATGGCGGTTCTTTCTGCTTATATCTTTACCAAGTTATCCAATCGGTATAGTCAAGAGAAGGTTTATTATATCATCATTTGGGGCTTTTTAATAGCCTATGCGGTTTTTGGTTTTATTGTTTATCCATTTCGGGAGAGTTTAGAGTTATCGGGCTTTGCTTCTACACTTGAGACCATTTTGCCAGTGGGTGCGAAAGGGTTTGTTGCCATGGTTCGGCATTGGACTTTCACGTTTTTCTATGTGATGTGTGAGTTGTGGTCGAGTATTGTTTTAACGGTTTTATTTTGGGGTTTTGCGAACGAGATTACGAAAGTCAAAGATGCTCGTCGTTGGTACAGTTTATTGAGTGTTGTGGCGAGTTTTTCAGCTGTTATTGCTGGGATTATGGGGAATTTCTTTTCGAATTTGGAATACAACCCCTATCTTCCGTTTGGTCATGATGCGTGGGAACAAACCATTATGGAAGTGGTTTTGGCGGTGATTCTTGTCGGGTTAGCGATTATGGCGACTTTTTGGTGGTTGAATCGATATGTCTTGACCTCACCTGACTACGTTGATCTCCACAGATCGAATAAAGCGTTTAGAGTCAAAAAGAAGCAATCGTTGCGTGAGAGTTTTTCGATGTTATCCAAATCGAAGTATTTGATTTGCATTGCTGTTTTGGTGGTGGCTTATAATCTGACGATCAATTTGGTGGAGGTTGTTTGGAAGGATCAATTGAAAGAACTTTATCCGAATCGCGATGATTACTTTATCTATTTAAGCAATGTGACGATTTTATTAGGGTTGATCTCCGCTTTTGCTTCATTCTTCATCGGTAAGATTATTGCCCGATTTGGTTGGACAAAGACTGCCCTGGTGGCTCCGACAATTATGTTGGTGACCGCTTTAGGTTTCTTTGGATTCATATTCTGTCGCGAATATGTTGGGGATGCTGCCCTGGCATTTATGGGAATGACTCCACTGGCATTAGCTGTGATGTTTGGGGGAGCGCAAAATTGCTTAAGTAAAGCGGCTAAATATTCCGTATTTGATTCGACAAAGGAGATGGCCTTTATTCCAT
>JAAKFL010000147.1 GCA_011065065.1 Chlamydiota bacterium
TTTGGTGGATCGACCATGAATTGGGGATCCCGTTGTCGTCCCTTAGATGAGATTGATTTTGAAAAACGCAATTGGATTCCATACAGTGGATGGCCATTTAAGAAAAGTGATCTGGATGCGTTCTATGAGAGAGCTCAGAAGATTTGTCAATTGGGTGATTACAATTATGATCCTGACTATTGGATAAAATCAAAAGATGCTTTACTGAAACTTAAAGATAGTAGGATCTCTCATTCGGTTTTTCAATTTGCGAAAAGTGGAAAAAAAGATTTTGGAAAGTTGTACCGTAAAGACATTAAAAAAGCATCTAATATTAAAACGTTCCTCTATTCAAATGTCACTCAATTAGTAGTAGATGAATATGTTAATTCTATCAGATATGTACAAGTTACATGTTTAAACGGTAATACATTTCATGTTAATGCAAAGCATTTCATATTAGCAACTGGTGGGATTGAAAACCCGAGAATTTTATTGAACTCAAATATAGGTAACCAGAATGACCTTGTGGGACGATTCTTTATGGAACATCCTGGACTTTGGAATGGAGGAATACTCTTATTGTCTCATTCATTCCCAAAGTTTTCTCCAAAGATTTATCAACAACATCCTGTAAAAGATCATGGACTTCAAACAATTTTACAATTAACGTTAGAAACGAAAATAAAAAGTCGACTAGGTAATTATTTCTGTTGCATGGGAAACTTTGTAACAATGAAATCTTCTGATTTTTATTACTATTCTCCTGAAAGAGCTATAAGGAGAACTCATCAAGTAATTGCTCCTTTTGACAAGATGGTGACAAAATCAAATTATGTTAAAAATGATGCCGAGTATTTTCATTTTTGGGAAGAGGCAGAACAAATACCTAATCCCGAAAGTCGAGTTACTCTAATGGATGAAAAAGACGCCTTGGGTATGCCCCGAATAAAATTGAATTGGAAGTTAAGTCAAATTGATATCAATAATTTTAAACGTTCTAGGCAGATCATGGCCGAAGCCATAGCACACTCTGGCTTAGGAAGGGTAAAATTGGAAGAACCAATCACATTTGGGTGGAATAAACATCATATGGGAACAACGCGGATGCATGAAAATCCCAAATTGGGGGTTGTGAACAGCGATTGTAAAGTTCATAACATTACAAACCTATATATTGCTGGGTCATCTGTGTTTCCAACGGGAGGAGCGTCTAACCCAACATTAACCATTGTGGCTCTTGCAATAAGATTGGCTGATCATATAAAAAATAGAGTGGTTAATCATGAATAAGAAGATTTCGCGTCGACAATTTATTACCTCTGCTGGTGCGCTCGGTTTAGGAGCTTTTGCCTATTTAACACCTGGTTGGTTATCTGCTTTTCTGATTGGTGGCAACAAGAAAGAAGATTTTGAATGGATTAGGTCTTACCTTACCAAGATATTCCCAGACAAACAACATGCATTAGGGGTTGGAGCAACTTATTTAAGGTTAAAGCCAAATGAGAAGGATATCAATTTTCTTATTAAAAAAATCTGTACTGGAAAAGAAGAATTTTTTAAAAGCAAATTGATAAAGGGTAGCACAGAAGTTTTTGACGAGCATATTAGGAAACAACATTTAGATGATTTACAGAATAGTCATGTTGTATATGTTGATGGATGGGTACTTTCACAAACTGAAGCTAGGATTTATGGTCTTGTAAAGCTTCTTTGGAGTGACAGTTTACAACTCTCAAAAGATTATCTTTTTAGGTTATGAAAAAAATCGGCATCATAGGTACGGGATATATTGCCCGGGGTATCTTCAGACTCATCCAAAAAGCAGAGGGCTTTTGTGTCTCAAAAGCTCTAACGCGCCGTAATATTGATACTGTAACAAATCCCCCGCGGGAATTTTTGACCAATTCGGTTCAGGAATTGGTCGATAATTCGGATCTTATTGTTGAGTGCTCAGGTGATGCTATACACGCTACAGAAGTACTTTGTCACGTAGTACAAGCTTCACTTCCCATTGTTACGATGGATGCTGAACTACAAGCGACTACCGGATCTTATTTTGCAAAGAATGGTTATTTTAGCGAAGCTGAAGGAGATCAACCCGGCTGTTTGGCTCGTCTAAAAAATGAAGCTGAAGATATGGGCTTTCATGTTTTAGCGTATGTTAACATAAAAGGCTTCCTTAATCATCATCCGACCAAAGAAGAGATGGATTATTGGTCCGCAAAACAAGGGATTAGTTTGGAACAGACAACGTCTTTTACAGATGGGACCAAACTTCAGATAGAACAAGCTTTAGTTGCTAATGGTCTCGGTGCGACAATCGCACAGAATGGGCTGATAGGGGGCAATATTGAAAACATCAAAGATACATCATATCTTGCTGAAAAAGCCAAGGAGTTAAAACTTCCGATAAGCGACTACATTATTTCTCCACAATCATCTGCAGGAGTATTTGTTTTGGTTGAAACAGATCTCATTGAGAATCCTAGAAACTTCAATGTTTATGCCAGCACCATGACTGGAGAAGGAAATTATCATATTTTATTGAAACCGTTTCATTTTTGCTTCTTAGAAGTTCTTAAAACGATAAAAGAAGCATTGAATCGGCTACCTCCTCTTTTAAATAACTCGACTGCTCCGAAGATAGGAGTGGCTTCAATAGCAAAAAGATCTATTAAAAAAGGTGAATTTATAAAAAGAGCTTTAGGCGGTTTTGATGTGCGTGGTATTGCTGTAAAAATTAAAGAGCATCCCGAGCACGTTCCGATAGCCCTTCTAGCAAACGCTCAAATTATCCGTAACTTAGAGCCCGAGCAAGAGATCACATGGGACGACGTTGAACTGCCAGAAAGTAAAGCTCTATCCATTTATCAAGATATTTTCAAAGGACTTTAAGATCAAATTACCCATATACTATTGGCCGTTTTGGTTCATCAATAACATCAAGTAAATAACGGGCATATTCGCTATCTTCCATGTTTTGTGCGATTTTATTGATATCTATAGCAGTAATATACCCCATTCTATAGGCAATTTCTTCTAGACAGGCAATTCTGACCCCTTGTCGTCTTTGAATTGTTTGGATAAATCTTGATGCATCCAGGAGTGATTCAAAGGTACCTGTATCCAACCAGGCCATGCCGCGACTCATGATCTCAACATTTAGTTTTCCTTGTTTCAAGTAAATTTGATTTATATCAGTGATTTCCAACTCACCACGGGCCGATGGTTTTAAGGACATGGCCATATCGATGACTTTGTTGTCATAAAAATAGAGTCCAGTGACTGCATAACGAGATTTTGGGGTTTTCGGTTTTTCTTCAATGCTAATAGCTTTTCCTTGACCATCGAATTCAATGACTCCGTATCTTTGAGGATTGTTTACCTTATAAGCAAATATCGTAGCCTCATTCTTCTTTGATACGGCTTGTTTCAGCTTATTAATCAGATCATTGCCGTAAAAGATGTTGTCTCCCAGAATCATAGCACAATCGTCGTCTTGAATAAAGTCTTTGCCGATGATAAATGCTTGTGCCAATCCTTCTGGAGAAGGTTGGATGGCGTAGTGAAGCTTCAGTCCCCATTTGGATCCGTTTCCGAGAAGCTGTTCAAATCGAGGCGTGTCTTGCGGAGTGGAGATCAAAAGAATGTCGCGAATTCCGGCAAACATCAGTGTGGAGAGCGGATAATAGATAACAGGCTTATCGTAAACGGGTAATAGTTGTTTTGATAGTGCTGAAGTAAGAGGATAAAGTCTTGTTCCCGAACCACCAGCTAAAATAATGCCTTTCATCAGGAAGTTTCCTTGTAATGCAATTGTATCCATTTGCGGTATTCACCGCTCATGACTTTTTCTACCCACGTCATATTATTTAGGTACCATTCAATAGTTTTGTGGAAATTAGCCTTAAAGTTTTCCTTTGGTTTCCAACCTAATTCTTGGCGCATCTTACTGCAATCTATCGAGTAGCGGCGATCATGTCCAGGACGATCCTTGATAAACTGGATCAATGAAGCATGTGGGACATATGGTGAATTGGGCTTTAAATCATCGAGAATGGAACATATTGTATGAACGAGATCCATGTTTGTTATTTCGGTTTCGCTTCCAATGTTATAATGTTCCCCAGGCTTACCTTTGGAGAGTACGAGGCACAATGCTTCGTAATGTTCATTAACGTATAACCAGTTACGAATATTAAGGCCGTCGCCATAAATGGGTAGAATTTTTCCTTGGGTCGCATTGATGATCATTAAAGGGACGAGTTTTTCTGGAAATTGAAAAGGACCATAGTTGTTAGAGCAATGGGTAATGAGTGTAGGTAAACCATACGTGTTGTGAAATGCGCGCACTAAATGATCTGATGCGGCTTTTGATGCAGAATATGGACTATTTGGAGCATAACGACTTGTTTCTTTAAAAGGTTCATCTTGTTGGCGAAGCGAACCATATACTTCATCTGTAGAGACGTGGAGGAAACGGAAATGATTTTTACTATGCTCATTCAGATTTTTCCAATAATCAAGAGTTTCTTGAAGAAGGTGTAATGTGCCGATAACATTTGTTTGGATGAACGGTGTGGGATCGTATATGGAACGATCAACGTGTGTTTCTGCGGCAAAATGCACAATTGCTTGAGGCTTATATTGATTTAATAGTTTTCTAATGAGTGCTCTATCTTGGATATCCCCTTGGACGAATATATGGAGGGGATTGTTTTTTAAAGATTTAAGATTTAAAAGGTTACCGGAGTAGATAAGTTTGTCTAAATTGATTATGGAGTTGGTTTCTTCTTTTAGCCAATTGAGGACAAAGTTAGATCCAATAAAACCAGCTCCACCCGTAACAAAGATCATAATCTCGCCAACAATACATTTTGTCCCTATGATACTATGTATCAAAAAAATACTATCATGTACAACAGTTTATCAGACAGATATGTTGTACTTAGGAAGTGTGACAAAATAAGTTAAACCTAGAAAACGCAGTTGAAAACGATCTCTAAGCACAATCTTTTGATCCATAACGGCCTACAACGGAGGGGCCCTTCACCGTTCGGATACATGTCTAAATACACCCCATAGATTCGATCATAACACAACTTTTCAAATTATACATCCATTTCATCCTTTATTTAGACAAGAATT
>JAAKFL010000148.1 GCA_011065065.1 Chlamydiota bacterium
TCTGGATCCAAGCTGCGTACAACCCCATCTACGACCTGAACGGTAAGCCCTTCAAAGTGGTGAAATATGCAATGGATATCACAAAACAGAAACTAGAGATCGAAAAAAGTAAAGAAGAAATGAAGAAGGCGATTAGTGATCTTGATCTACAGAATCGAATAAGGTCAGCAGTAGAAACGATATCTAATTCAATACGTGGGGAATTTAATACAAGTGAATTGGCGAGTAGGTTGTTCAGCAAGTTCGCAGACTTGATTAAGATAGAAGTAGGGGCATTTTATTTAGTCAAAGAAGACAAACTCGAACTTATTTCTACCTATGCTTACAAAAAAAGAAAAAATTTGTCCAATGTATTTGATATGGGTGAAGGATTAGTGGGGCAATGTGCAAAAGAAAAGAAGACTATTGTCATAAGTAATGTTCCGGATGATTATATTAAGGTATCTTCTGGATTAGGTGAAGCAACGCCTAGTATTATTATGGTCATGCCTATTATGTTTGAAGGAAAATTACTCGCTGTTTTGGAGATCGCTAAAATCAATGCCTTATCAGATGAAGAGATCAAAGTACTAGAGGACTCTTCAGAAAACATAGGGGTTACCTTCAATTCCGCTACCGCACGTGATGAAATGAAGGTACTTCTTGAGGAAAGCACCAAACAATCTGCTGAGCTTCAAGCTCAACAGGAAGAACTGAGATGCACCAATGAGGAGTTGGAAGCTCAACAAGACAAATTAAAAGAAAGTAATGAAGATCTTGAAAAACAAGCTGAAGAACTTAAGAGATCTGAAGAAGATATCAAAATAAAGAATGATAAGTTAAGGGAAACAACACTATCTTTAGAGGGACAGACACGTGAACTAGAAAAGAAAACCATTCTAGTGGAAGAGGCAAAGGATGATATCGAAGAGAAAGCTCGCGCGCTAGAAATTTCCAGTAAATATAAGTCTGAATTTCTGGCTAACATGTCTCATGAACTCAGGACCCCCTTGAACAGCTTGCTTATCCTTTCCAAAACCTTAGCAGATAATGAAGAGGGCAATCTCACTAACGAGCAAAAGGAATCAGCGGAAGTCATTCACAGTGGTGGAACAGATCTTTTGACACTCATCAATGACATTTTGGACTTGTCCAAGGTCGAAGCAGGAAAATTGCAGATTCATGTCGAGAATGTTAAGCTCGATTCCATTGTCAACAACCTTCGTAGTCAATTTGATCCTGTGGCTAAGCAGAAAGGGTTGGAATTTAAACAAGATATTACCACAACAATATCTTCAATGGTGAAAACTGATGGAAATCGCATTGAGCAGATTCTGAAGAATTTTCTTTCCAATGCATTTAAATTTACCACAAGAGGATCGGTAACTTTAAAGGTTCATCAACCATCCCCTGAGGTACATTTCTCTCTATCAAGTTTTAGCAAAGAAAATTGCATTGGTATTTCAGTCATCGATACAGGCATAGGTATCCCTAAGGATAAACAGGCCATCATCTTCGAAGCCTTTCAGCAAGGTGATGGCTCCACAAATCGGAGATTTGGGGGAACAGGGCTTGGCCTTTCTATCTCACGGGAGCTAGCTAAAATCCTTGGCTGCGAAATCCACGTGCATAGTGAAAAGGATAAAGGGAGTACTTTCACTCTCTATATCCCTGTAGAATACAAGTCTACCCCTCCCGATGAAGGAACCCCTCAGAAGCTAATGGTAAAAACCGAGCGCCCCTTAGTGAACGAAAATCCCTTTAACATGAATGTTGAGGAGCAAGGCAGTTCGGCTTCTATTTCAATGAATATTCTCCAAGATGACCGGGATAACATCACTGAGAATGATAAGTCGCTGTTAATTATAGAAGACGATGTTAATTTTTCTCGCATCCTCATGAATTTTTCTCGCAAACGCGGCTTCAAATGTCTTGTCGCGGAAAATGGGAGAAATGGCTTGCAGTTGGCAACTCAATACAAACCAAGTGCCATCACACTGGATATGAATCTCCCCGATATTGGAGGGGATCGTGTCCTCGATCAACTTAAATTCAACCTAGATACTCGTCATATTCCCATACACGTGATCTCCGTCGAGGAGAAAACAATCGCATCGCAACAACAAGGAGCTATAGGACATTTGATAAAACCTGCCAGCTCTAAAGACCTCGATAAAGTATTTTCTAAATTTGACTTTATCAATAGAGAGGGCGTAAAAAAAATTCTGGTTGTCGAAGATGATAAAAATAGCCAGCAGGTGATCAGTCAACTTATTGAGAATAAAGGAATCATTGTTAACACCACTGACAGTGGTAAGAAGGCATGTAATTTGATTAAAAAAGAAGAATTTGATTGTGTGATTCTAGATCTCAAGCTTCCCGATATGACCGGTTTTGAAGTGCTAAAAAAATTAGCTAAAGAACCATCACTGAATCTTCCTCCTATAATTATTTATACAGGCATGGATTTATCTGAAGAAGAGTACAAAGAACTCAGCATGTATACATCAAGCTTTGTCATTAAAGGAGTAAAATCACATGAACGTCTTTTGGACGAACTATTCCTCTTTCTGCATAGTGTCAAATCAACTTTATCCGGTAAACAACAAAAAATTATCGATAAACTGCATATACCGGAAAAGTGGTTACAAAACAGAAAAATTCTCTTGGTAGATGATGATATGCGTAATACCTATGCACTTTCTTCTGTCTTGCGCAAAAAAGGACTTGAAATTGTAATGGCCGATAATGGAAAGCTGGCATTAGAAAAATTGGAAAGTGAAGAGGGAATTGAATTAGTAATTATGGATATTATGATGCCAGTAATGGATGGGTATGAAGCCATGCGCAGAATTCGTCAGAACAAACGCTTTAGCAACCTCCCAATTATTGCTCTCACCGCCAAGGTCCTGCCTGAAGATAAAGCCAAAGCTTTAGAAAGCGGTGCCAACGACTTCTTAACCAAACCTGTCGAAGTGAAAAAATTATTGAGTTTAATACAAATATGGTTATTTCAATCCACTGAAAAAGAACATCAACTTATAGGGTCATGAGAAAACAAGAGATTGAAAAAATAGAAGTTGATATTTTACTCGATGCCATATGCAGGCGTTATGGTTATGACTTTCAGAATTACGCGAAAGCTTCATTAAAAAGGCGCCTATCTTTGTTAATGGAAACAGCAAAAGTCAATCATCTATCTGAAATTATTCCACGTATTCTTCATGATGAGGACTATTTTAACTCCTTTATTATGGAGATTTCCGTCACTGTAACGGAAATGTTTCGTGATCCCTCTTTCTTTCATGTATTTATACAACACATTATTCCTATTTTGCGGACCTATCCCTTTATCAAAATATGGCATGCGGGCTGCGCTACCGGCGAGGAAGTCTATTCCATGGCTATCCTTCTAAAAGAAGCAGGTATTCTCGATAAAACGACGATTTATGCCACTGATATTAATAGTCATTCCATAAAATGCGCGCGAGAAGGGATTTATAAACTCGAAAATATCGATAAATATACAGCCAATTACAAAAAAGCTGGAGGGAAATTCTCTTTTTCTGACTATTATTACACCAAATACCAATATGTGAAAATGCATGATAATTTAAAGAAAAAGATCATCTTTGCCACACATAATTTGGTCTGTGATGGTGTTTTTAATGAAATGCATGTGATCATTTGTCGTAATGTCTTCATATATTTCGATAAAACGCTGCAAAATAAAGCCGCATTATTATTTCGCGACAGCCTTGTCAACAGGGGATTCCTTTGCCTAGGGACAAAAGAGACAATTGAATTTTTAGAATCTGAAAACGACTTCGATTGTTTTTCAAAGAAAGAAAAGATTTTTAGAAAAAAGACAAAAACAGTCGCCAAATAAAAATTCCCGTAACAAGCTGCAGAGAACACAAAGTGATTAAAATAGGAAATTAGTGTCAGGAAAATACGACGCAATCGTCATTGGCGGATCGGCAGGAAGTTTTGAAGCAATTTGCACGATTCTAAAAAAACTCCCCGAAAAATTTTCATTGCCCCTGTTTGTTGTGCTTCATCTTGACCAAAATCCAGATAGCTCTCTTGCCCACTATTTAAATAAAATAACCAAAGTTGATGTTATAGAAGCTAATGACAAAGAAGAAATTCAGCCGGGAACTGTGTACATAGCACCACCAAATTACCACATGCTCGTTGAAGAGAATCGTACAATAAGCCTTTCTTCAGATCTGAAAGTTTGTTTTTCCCGTCCTTCAATCGATGTGCTCTTTGAAAGTGCCGCTGATGTTTACGGAGAAAAGTTAATCGCTGTGATATTATCAGGAGCCAATTCCGATGGAACGAAAGGCTTCAAAAAAATCAAAGAACGAGGGGGAATGACCATTGTTCAAAACCCCGCCACAGCTGCATTTGATTATATGCCTAACAGCGCAAGAGATAATAATCGCATCGATCATATACTATCATTAGAAGAGATTGGAACATTTCTTGTAGGAAATTCCCAATCCTCATATATGGCCTGCGATAATCGCGACGTTAATCAATATCTATATTAAAAAGGTGTTTTAAAATGGCCAAATTCCACTTAAGAAAACACTATAAGGTCACACGAATAGTAGCGAAACACAAAAATTTATGAGCGACACGGAAAAACCTAATATTTTGATCGTCGATGACAACCCTGCCAATCTCATTGCTATGAGGATTTTGTTGAAAGTCTTAGATGTCAATATCATCAAAGCTTCATCAGGGAAAGAAGCTCTTGCCTACTTGCCGCAATACAATTTTGCTGCCATTCTTATGGATGTACGAATGCCTGAAATGGACGGTTATGAAACCGCGGAACACATTCATCAAAACGAAGAGTTTAAAAATATTCCCATCATTTTCGTTACAGCTATCGATGAAGATGAGCAGGAGAAATATAAATTTAATGAAAATGTCGTTGTTGAATACATTTACAAACCTTTAGATCCAGACATATTAATCAAAAGGGTAAATGTCATCATTCAACCTAGAAAACGCAGTTGAAAACGATCTCTAAGCACAATCTTTTGATCCACAACGGCCTACAACGGAGGGCCCCTTCACCGTTTGGGAATGTGACCCTCCGTTGTAGCCCGTTGTGAAC
>JAAKFL010000149.1 GCA_011065065.1 Chlamydiota bacterium
ATCCTTCGTGGCTTGACTGAAGGGATTTTATTATCAGACTATCAGTTTCTGGAGTACACAACGAAAAAGAAAAAGGAATCGAAGATCACCACGATTTCTCTTGTGGGTGTGGATGCAAAAGACTTGAAACAAATCGAACATATTCGTGGGATTATTCGAGGGGTTTATTTAACAAAGGATCTCGTCAATCGCAATGCGGACGAAGTCCATCCTCAATATTTAGTTGACTTGGCGCATACTTTGGACGATCAGTTTACTCACATTCACACGACTACTTTTGATAAAAAGAGATTATCAGAAGAGGGGTTGGAGCTACTTCTTGCTGTGGGACGCGGATCGGATTATGATCCTGCGTTGATTATCTGCAAGTATGAAGGGGACCCGAAGTCAAAGGATCATACCGTCGTTGTGGGAAAAGGGGTGACCTATGACACGGGTGGTCTAGATCTCAAAACCTCGATGCTCACCATGAAATGTGATATGGGCGGAGCAGGCACATGTTTGGGGCTTTTATTAGCTGCGGCTACAACCAAACTGAAGCTCAATTTCACCGTTGTGATTCCGACGACAGAAAATACCATTGGGGCGCGAAGCTACAAGCCAGGGGATGTTTACAAAAGTTATTCGGGAAAAACAGTGGAGATTGGTAATACCGATGCTGAAGGGCGGTTGATTCTGGCGGACGCATTAGCGTATGTTTGTAAGAAGCTGAAGCCCACACGTGTGATTGATTTTGCGACGTTAACGGGAGCCATTGTGATTTCGTTGGGGAACGAGGTGACAGGGATGATGTCGAATCATGATCAGTTAGCGGATGATCTCACAGCAGCTGGCAAGGAGACGTATGAAAGGGTCTGGCGTTTGCCATTGATTGAGGAGTATTCGAGCAAGTTGAAATCTGATATTGCCGACTTAAAGAATTTTTCCGGACGTGAGGCGGGTTCAATAAAAGCGGCATTATTTTTAAGAGAGTTTATCACTGATGTCCCTTGGGCTCACTTAGACATAGCGGGAAGTTCATTCCTTTCTGAGGGACGAGACTACCTCCCGAAATATGCCACGGGTTTGGGTGTTCGGCTGATGATGCAATATTTTGAAAATAGGATGTCCGTATGACGATGAATGTCGAATTCTACTACCGTAAGAAAATTCCCGTTGTGATTTTGGGGGCCACAGGACTTGTTGGGCAAAAATTTGTGCAGCTTTTAGACGGTCACCCTTGGTTTGTGATTGAGTCGTTGGTCGCCTCTGAAAAGTCAGTAGGGAAGACCTATGAAGAAGCTACGGACTGGCAAATGTCGATTCCTATTCCTGAGGAAATTGCGACGATGCGGGTGGAACCCTGCAAGCCGGACATTGATGCGACGATTGCCTTTTCCGCTTTGGATTCCTCTGTGGCTTGGGAGATTGAAGAGGAATTTGCAAAAGTGGGATATGCTGTGGTCTCGAACACGAGTAGTCACAGAATGGATCCCATGGTTCCTTTGGTGATTCCCGAGGTGAACAATCGACACTTTAAGTTGATAGAGAATCAGGGATACCACGAGCATGGATTCATTGTCACCAATCCCAATTGTGCCGTCATTGCTTTGGCTATGGCGTTGAAGCCCGTCTATGATCAATTTGGAATTGAAGCTGTTCAAGTCGCCACGATGCAAGCGATTTCAGGAGCAGGGAATCAGAAAGAAGTGAAGCTCGAAGTGGATGACAATATCATTCCTTTTATTGAGGAAGAGGAAGAGAAGATTGAAAAGGAGCCCCTGAAAATCTTGGGGATTTTAACAAAAGAAACATTTACATCAGCTGAATTTTCCATTAGCGCCCAATGCAATCGTGTGCCTGTCTCAGAAGGACACATGGAAAATATTTCCATGAAGTTAGGGGAGGCGGCTACTAAGCAAGATATCATCGATCTTTGGAGTAACTTTAAGGGAGAGCCTCAGGGGTTACAGCTCCCGACAGCGCCCCAACATCCCATACACTACTTTCATCAAGACGAGTTCCCTCAACCTAAAAAGCAGCGGGATATTGAAAAAGGGATGGCTGTAAGTATAGGGAGGTTGCGCGAGTGTTCCAATTTTGATTGGAAATTTTCGATATTGTCTCATAATACAATTCGGGGTGCTGCTGGATGCGCCATTCTGAATGCCGAGTTGCTTGTCAAGCAAGGCTACATTTACTGGTAACCTATGCATATACATGATTTACCTGAAGAAGTTTTGGTGCATATCCTTTCCTATGCGGGATGGGAAGTACCGCTTGTCTGCAAAAAATGGAAAAGGTTATCAGAGGATGTGATATTTCTTGAACATATGGTTTCTCGAACGGATTTCAAATTTCAAGAAGTCTATCTCCAATCTGGAGTGAATGATCGTGATAAATTCATTGAGACGCTATTTTCTCAACCAATAAAATCATTAGAGAATTCGATTGACCCAAATTCTCCGAAACACGATCTTTTTAAAAAAGACGCGATAAGATCTTCCTATTTCATTCCTCAAAGTTGGCTCAGACGATTTGGTCGCATTGACAGGATTGTTCATAGGATTGCCATTGAACATCATGTTCCTCCTTATCGCCTTGACATCTGTCCCAGTAATCTTTATGACATTGCACGAACGCGTAAAATTTATTGGATTCAGATGAGCCGCGAGGGGGAAGGACGAAAACGAAAATTTGATCAAGTTTCTTAGCTCATGGCTTTTTAGACGCAGATTAATGGAGATATCAAAATGGGGGATAAATGATAGTTGATAAAGGTATCCACATTCATGATCTACCGCATGAAATGTTAACTAAAATCTTCTTGCATGTGGG
Source organism: Chlamydiota bacterium (assembly GCA_011065065.1). Taxonomy (GTDB): domain Bacteria; phylum Chlamydiota; class Chlamydiia; order Chlamydiales; family SLFE01; genus JAAKFL01. The sequence goes on from JAAKFL010000149.1 coordinate 2,818, forward strand.
ATACGTGAATCCAGTTGTTTGTAAGTTTTGGCATCAGTTGTCAAGCAATGAAGGTATTTGTCGTGATTTGATATATCATAAAATTTCTGAGAGGAACATCCGATTTCAAAATCTGGCTTTTATCGGCGGTACAGACCAAGAATCGAGAGATTTTTATACTTCAATTCCAGTAAAATTTTTAGAAACACTGATACAACCATTATTAGTAAGGCCAGCAAGGGATATTTCGTTACCTTTGTTTCGCATAAATGACGATAATCCAAAGGACAGAAGGCTTGAAACAATGTTAAAGGAACTTTTAAGATCTACAGATTCTTTAAATACATATGACGATCCAATTAATTCTAATTCTGCGCTTAAGGTCATGAAAGATTTTGATTTTATTGATCGAATTATCTATACAATTGCACTTGTGAGAAGCTTTCCCCCTAGTCATATCGTACTGTATCCATCAACATTGGCTCAGCTAGCTAGGACCAAAAAAGTCTATTGGACGAGTATGCCTACATTTGATTAAGGAACAAAGCGGAAACATCCAGAGTAGGAGAGGACTTTATGAATAACGTAAAAATTGACAGAGGCATCCACATTCATGACCTACCGCCTGAAATATTAACTAAAATCTTCTTGCATGTGGGATACGTGAATCCTGTTGTTTGTAAGTGTTGGAAAGAGTTGGCGAGCAATGAAATTATCTGTCGTGATTTGATATATCGAAAAATTTCTGAAGGAAACATTCGATTTGAACATCTCACTTTTAAAGGAAGTTCTGATCCAGGAATAATAGAATTTTTCACTTCAAGTCCAGTAAACTTTTTTAAAATATATATTCAACCATTTTTAAAAAAGGATATTGGTTCTTCATGTTTATTTTATCAACCCGATAAATTTCAGGATCAGGATTATGATGCAAAAATAAAAACAGTGTTCAGGAATTTTTTAAGATCTAAGGATTCTTTAGAAGGAAGAGTTAATTCTAAATCTGCATGTAAGGTCATGAGAAAACTGGGTGTTATTGATCAAATTACCTATACAATTGCACTTGTGAACAACTGTCCCCCACATAAAATCGTACTGTATCCATCAACATTGGCTGAGCTAGCTGCGATCAGCGATGTCCATTGGACGATGTGTACATTTAATAGAGGGGCAAAGCGTAAACATGCGGAAGATCATGAAGGTGAACGCCGCTGTCAATTTTAACGTTTTTGTCACAGAGGCACAGAGATAGGAGAGACAAAATTATTATTACTCTTCTCTGTGCCTCTGTGGTGAAAAATATACTAAAACGCGTTTTTACTATTTCATTTTATCGTTAAGAAGTTCCCTGATTTCCCGGTTCATGTGCTCAGCAGTTTCGACTCGAATCGGCTTTAAATAAGTCTGCTTTTTGGACTTTTTCTTCTTCAGTGCAAGTTTCTTCTTTTCAGCCATAATACCACCTCCCGTTTATCCTTATTCCTAAGCAACCTCTATGCCATACAGTGAAAATCGTTCACATTCAGAGCTTTAAGAAGGCCTTGATTTTCTCGGTTAAATGGAGATACTGAGAATGTACTCAATAAGGAGTTGCCGATGCGCATGACATATGAAGGGGATTTGAGGGTCACGGGAGACTTCACGACCGATGTGAGCCAGCAGTGGGGTGGTCTGGGAAAGTACCCATCTCCTACTGATATGATGGCTGCGTCGCTAGGGTCCTGTATCCTGAGTATCATGGCGATGAAGGCCAAGGCGATGGGATTTGATTTTACGGGGACTGATGTTGAAGTCGAGAAGATGATGAATGCTCAGGGACGATTTGTGAAATTCATTGTGACGGTGGATTGTACTCGTGCTATTGACCAAAGAACTGCTGAAAAACTGGAGCGCGCAGCTTACGGGTGTCCTGTGCATGCGGCGATACATCCTAATGTTGATCAAGAAATCATTTTTAAATGGAACTTGACCGGATGAGTGTTGCTATTGTAGTTCAAGCGAGGATGACCTCGGAAAGGCTGCCGGGGAAAGTGATGAAGAAGGTTTTAGAAAAACCTCTTCTCGAATTTCTGCTTGAACGCCTATTGAGATTTCAAGGGGTGGATTTAATTGTGGCCACAACCGAGAATGAGGCGGATCAACAGATTGTGGACCAATGTGAATTGATGGGTGTGAAATGTGTTCGGGGAAGTAAAAACGATGTGCTCACTCGTTATCTTCAAGCTTCTGAGGGCTATGATATTGTTGTCCGGGTGACAGGAGA
>JAAKFL010000015.1 GCA_011065065.1 Chlamydiota bacterium
AACTTACCATGCCGTAAAAAAATACATCGCGAATCAAAAAGAGCATCACAAAGGTCGCGACTTTAAACAGGAATTTATTCTCTTATGCAAAAGATATCATGTTGATTTTGATGAACGGTACCTATGGGATTAGTGTCGCCCTTTCAGGGCTCTGTTGGTGGGGGTAGATCTTGATCCTAGGCCTCCGCTTCGCTACAGCCTAGGCTATCAAATGCCAGGCCTCCGGCCCTAGTGCTCTGTGTGCTTAGCACTCATTGTCTTAAGTTAAATTTTAGCTTTCCGCATATACCCCGACTGGGGCCCAAAAAAGACAATCATTTTTCATGTCAATCAAAAGATGTGTAGAATTGTAAGGGCTTGTCTGCGCACTCCAAGAAGTATTTTATTGGATACGATCAAAAATAATGTCCACGTCAGGGCAGAGTTTTTTGAGCTTATTGATTGTGATAGCAGAAAATTCTAGGCCATAGGCCAATTCATAATATCTATCTAACTGACATTGGAATTGTTCACAATTTGTGATATTGAGCGTTTTTAAAGATGTCGGAAAGAGCGCGAAATTGTATTCTGATATATTTTTACATCCACTAATATTGAGGTAGGTGAGTGTCGGAGGCAGATTCCGAAAACATGTTCCAATAATGTCCTTGGAACCGAGTATTTCTAGTGCTGTTAACTCTTGAGGGAGTTCGGATAATTCTTCATCTAAATTTTTTACCCACATTCCCATAGTTCTTAAACATGCGAAAAATTGATTCTGTTTGAGAGAGAGTTTCTTTAAGGTTATGGGTAGTGATTTCAACCTTCCTGATTGGAGCTCACAACTTTCAAGTCGGAGTTCAGTGATGTTGCGATAAGAAGGTAAATGTCTTTGGACATGGTACCAATCTCGTTGAATCAAGTTCAATCTGACGACCTTATTTTTATCAAATTTGATATGATAGGCTTTATCGTTGAATTCAGTAAATTCCGGAACTTTTTCGTAAAATTTTGCACAAGCCCATATGTCGTCCCACCCAATCTCGTCATCATTAAATTTGTTGATGATATTCGTTCCCCAAATATGGGCATATTTTTCCAGGATAATGGAATTCGTTGAAATTCCATACCACCTTCTGCTGACAAGGGAACAGGCCGTGCGAATCTCTTCCGGTTCTAGGTGCAGACAAATATAGGTCAGGATTTCATTGGGTAGATAGTCTATTGGTTGCATTAGAACTCACGAATGGCTTCAAGTATTTTTTGTTCCCAATTCTGAGGATCATCTGTTTTTTTGAAAAGGGTTTTCTTGACGTCCACTTGTTTCCCTTTTTTTGCGACTTCTATTATAATGCTTTTTTTAGCCACAGTAGAATTAGGAATTTATTATGGATCCAGTATCATCATACCATGAATTATGCAAGAAACCCCATTCACGTTTCGATTTAACAAATTTTCACTGCGTCTCGTCTCTCGTAGAAAAAATCATAACGACCGAATCTGAGACACATGAGGTTGTCAAACAGATTTGCGATCTCGTTGAAAAGTCCAATCTGGCTTTTCATGCAAAACAATTGGAAAGCCGCTCATCGATCGTTGAAATTTATTGGAATGAAGTTGATTGGAAGAAACTCCCTTACGATAAGTCCTTACGTAAAACATGCGATGTGGTTTTTCTAGTAAATCAGCATCCTATTCCAGCACACAGCTCACGTCTGATCGATCGTTATCCTTATTTTCAAGCTCTTCTTATAAGCCCTTTTAAAGAAAATCCTTTGGAAGCCCCGATAGAGATTGAAGAAGTTGCAGACCAAACATTCCTTAACTTTATTTGGTATGTCTACAAGGACAAACTTCCTTCGCATATTAAAGAGTTGGAGACTTTACAAGTCTATGCAGATATGATTGGAGATGAAACTTTAGCCGGGAAGTGCCGGAACCTATTTGCAAAAGTCATCGAAGCCTTAAAAGAAGAGTTCGAGGAAATTCAAAAGGAATCTGAACTGAACACCTGGTTGCGAGTACATGATTTAGGAACAGAGGATATTGCGAAATTTTACATCCTGACTTTAAAAAAAACAAAACAAAAACAGTCTTCGATTCCCGAGGACATAAAAATATCAAGTATTAGCGAATCTTGTTTTTCTATTGATTGGAGTTTTTCGTTGAGTGATGAAGAATTGGTTCTGCACGATTCTTTTAATACAATAAAAGAGTCCCGCAAGTTTAAAAAATTTGGCTGTGACTGGACGATTCTTATCGGTGGAAATAGGTCGGGTTATGGTTGCTATTATGGTTGCTACTTGAAATTACATTCGCGCCCTTCAAAAGCGTTGTCTTTGAAATCCACATGGACGGTTGGATTGGGGCGAGCTAAATATACAAAAACGACATCTTGTGTCCATAAAAAACCAGGTGATTGGGGTATAAATTTAGGAGTGGGTAAAGTGCCCAAATTGAAGTCTTTGATTTGTGATGGGAAACTTCATATCAATCTAAAATGTGAGAGAGTTGAAAAATAGCCTTAGATTGCAGACAGATTTAGAATTTATTAGTCATCATTTAGAACTCACGAATGGCTTCGAGTATTTTTTCTTCCCAATTCTGGGGATTGTCTGTTTTTTTGAAAAGGGTTTTCTTGACGTCCACTTGTTTTCCTCTTTTCTTCTCTAAAGTAAGTGATACTTTTCCAATTTGAATGGAGGTAATTCCCTTTAATGTCGCAGCTGTTTTGACCCGCGACAAGTGAATCAACCATTTGGCAGGCTCAGGCATCGGACCAAAACGATCGATTAGTTCCTCGGCAACTTCATCAATCTCTTCAAAGCTGATGGCTTCCCCAAGCCGCTGATAAAATTCCATGCGTAAGCTGACTTCGTTAACATAATCCTCCGGCAGTCGAGCATCGATTGCCGCTTCCACTTTTGTTTCGACTAAGGATGGTGGGGCTTCTCCTTTTAATGTTTTGACGGCCCGTTTTAACCATTTGCAGTATTGATGAAATCCAATGGCTGCCACTTGGCCTGACTGCTCTTCTCCTAAAACATTTCCCGCTCCCCGTATTTCTAAATCGCGCAAGGCCACTTTCATGCCTCCTCCGTATCCCGAAGTTTCCGCCAAAGCGGAAAGCCTTCTTCGTGTAATGGCAGGGAGTGTCGTCAAACTTGGAACTAAGAAATAGGCATACGCCTGGCGATTCCATCGGCCTACTCGACCACGCAGCTGATACAACTCGGCCAGCCCAAATCGGTCAGCTCGGTCAATCAAAATGGTATTCGCATTCGGGATGTCGATGCCGTTCTCAACGATGGTGGTGGCCACTAAGATGTCCACTTCACCGTTTTTAAAGGCGTGGAAAACGATATCCAGTTCTTTGGGGGTCATCTGGCCATGCCCGACGATGACTCGCGCTTGAGGCAACAGCTTTTTGATGCGAGTGGCTATATTATAAATGGTATCCACTCGATTATGGATCACAAACGCTTGTCCATCTCGTGTGAGCTCGCGAAGGAGAACACTTTTCAGGAGGTTGTCATTCATCTCAGCAATGACCGTCTTGATGGGTACGCGGTCTTGTGGGGGTGTATTGATGATCGATAGATCCCGTGCTCCCATTAAGGACATGTAGAGCGTTCTGGGGATCGGAGTCGCCGTGAGTGTGAGACATTCAACGCCGATTTTAATTTTTTTGAGGTGTTCTTTGACGCGCACGCCAAAACGTTGCTCTTCGTCCACAATGACAAGTCCCAAGTCCTTAAATAATACGTCGTCGCTCGTGATGCGGTGGGTGCCAATCAGAATGTCCACCGTTCCCTTGGCAACACCTTCTATGATTTTTCGTGTTTTCTTTGGTTTTTGGAAACGAGAAAGCATTTCGATATTGATGGGGAAGTCCTGCATCCGTTCGATAAAATTTTCGTAGTGCTGCAGAGCAAGCATTGTTGTGGGAACAAGGATGGCGACTTGTTTTTCTCCATCCATGACCGCTTTAAAGGAGGCTCTCATCGCGACTTCGGTTTTTCCATAACCAACATCCCCACAGACAAGCCGATCCATCGATTTTTCGGAACACATGTCTTGTTTGACAGAATGGATGGCGTCGACTTGATCCTTGGTTTCAATAAAGGGGAATTCGTCTTCAAATGCGATGATGTCTTCGCCGTCTTCGGGAAATTTGTGCCCCGGTGTAATCGATCTTTTAGCATAGAGATCCAGGAGGTCCGCAGCGTAGCCAATGATCGCTTGTTGTGTTCTCTCCTTTGCTCTTTTCCAGCGAGTGCTCCCCAACTCATGCATCTTTGGCACTTCATCGCTGGTCCCAATATATTTAGTGATCATGTGGGCTTGGTTCATCGGAACATAGAGACGTGAATCATTGGCGTATTCAATCAGGAAGAATTCGTTCATCACCCCATTGTGGTCAGGGCGACGCTCGACTCCTAAGAATCGCCCAATGCCGTTTTGAATGTGGACCACCATGTCGCCCGGGGTCAGCTCAAAGGATTCTGAAGGGGGAGTGTGGTAGGTGCTACGATGCTTTTGGCGACGGATTTTCGTGCGATGAGTGATTTCGGTTAAGGGGAAGAGCACAAAACGGGACTCGGGAACAGTAAACCCTGATGACAAATATCCGAGTATTACAGAAGCTGAAATCCCTTCTTTCGCTAGCTTTTCTTCAAATGACGCTTTCTCGACTTCTCCCGCCGAAAGAATTCGCCAGGTATCCGATCCTTTGAGGGCTTCGAAAATCTCTTCTTCAGACAATCCCTCTTCAGGTAAGTTTTCCGGTAAGAGATAGTTGCGTACGGTCATAAATGGCGATCGCCATCGCTTGGCTTTTAGCTGCCGTTGGAACATTTCGAATCCGATGGCATAAAGAGGGTTCTCCTTGGAATAAAGGCTCCCTTCCACTTTCTCCAGAACTTGAACGGGACTGAGATTTTCGATGGGACTATTTGTCAGATAAACTTTTTGTAAATTTTCCAGAGAATCTAAAAACTCTTCAATGCTGCAAAAGAAAGGAGAATCATGTTGAGACAGACTTTTCAATTGAGCATAGCGATCTTCCAGAGCCACTAAGTCATCGAGAATGACAATGGTGTCAGGTCCCAAGTAATCTAAAATGGTGCATAACTTTGGAGCATTTCCCAATAACTCCAACTCTTTTGCTGGATTGATGGAAATTTCATCCACTTTGTGAATTGATTTTTGGCCGATGGGATCATAAATGCGTAATGATTCAATTTCATCGCCCCAAAATTCGATGCGGTAGGGATCCGGAGAAGACACGGGAAAAATGTCGATGATTCCTCCGCGCACCGCAAGCTCACCTTTATCAGAAGCGACCGGCCGTCTTTCATAACCCATCGATTCAAAATGTTCGATTAAATCATCAAAGGGATACCCTTCACCTACTTTCAATTCAAAATAAAGCGAATCAAAATATGAGGGAGCAATTAGTTTTTGCAAGGAGGCTTGCATGCTTGTCAGGACGATATGCGGAGTTTTCTTTTTAAGAATTTTCTCCAGCACTTCATAACGCTCTCCCACAATATCGGGACTTGGTGCTACTTTTTCTGAAGGCAATGTTTCCCAAGCGGGAAAATCGACAACTGGCGCATCGGTAAAGATTCCAAAATCGTGAAAAAGGGCTGCTTCTTCTTGTTTAGCGCCTGTCAAAATCAGGACATGTTTTCCGGTCAGCTTTTGCGCAATGGCGGCTAAAAGAGCTTTAGGGGAGTCCCAGAGCTCCTCGATCAAAAGATCGTGCTTGGCAGTCAACGCTTCCTGAAAAGGTTTGAGTTGTGGGAGGTCTTGAATTTCTTGAATCACGATAACAGATCTCGAACTTTTGACAGGGCTTCCCCAAGTTTTTCAGGAGCTGTCCCACCAGCTTGAGCTCCGCTCGGCTTTCCTCCGCCAGAACCCCCGATAATCGGAGCAATTTCTTGAATGATCGCCTTAGCATCCATTCCTTTTTTGACACAATCATCGCTAATGCGGACAATCAAATTCCCTTTGTCTCCTGATCGACACCCTAACACAAGGACTCCAGAACCCATTTTGTTCAGGGTTTCATCAGCAAATGTGCGCAGCTCTTTTGCATCAACTGAAAGCTCTTCTACAATCAGCGGAATGTCCTTAACGGTCTCTTTTTTCTGAACTAATGAGTCGATCATGCTCTGACGAGATTGTTGCTGAATTTTTTTCAGCTTCAAGTTGGTCTCTTGATTTTCTTCCAATAGCTTTTCCAATCGCGTCATCAGCTTCTGCGGAGTCGTCTTCACGAGGTTCGCGACATCATCTATCATGTTCTCCGTACCTCGAACAAAATCTTCTGCTCTTTTCCCCGACACAGCCTCAATTCGACGAATTCCTGCAGCGATACTTTTTTCCGAAATGATTTTGAACAACCCAATGTTTCCTGAACGTGACGTGTGTGTTCCCCCGCAAAGTTCTTTGGAAGGGGCCACATCAATGACGCGCACCACACTGTCGTATTTATCTCCGAAAAATTGTTTGATCTCCGATTTCTGCTGCGCCTTTTCATAGGGAATCTCGTAGCTGCCGACTTCAACATTTTCCCGAACTTTCTCATTAACCAAATCTTCTATTGCACGGATTTCATCTTGCGTGAGAGCTTTGTGATGACTGAAATCAAAGCGAGTACGATTGGCATCGACAACCGAACCTGCTTGACGCACATGTTCTCCCAAAACCTCATGCAAAGCCCAGTGTAGCAAATGAGTCGCCGTGTGATTATTCTCTATCGCTTGACGTCTTTCAGCATTCACACAAGTCTGAACAGAATCACCAACTTTCAGCTCTCCCCGAAGCATCTGTCCAATATGAGTCGATATCCCTTTAAAGGGAGATTGCGTGTCTTTCACTTCAAACAGTGTACTCTCGCCAGTGAGATTTCCGGTGTCGCCCACCTGGCCGCCCATTTCTGCATAAAAAGGAGTCTGATCCAAAATCACACATCCCTCTTCACCTTCTTGTAAAGAGTCGACAAACTGTCCCTCTTTGACAAGTCCGGTCACCTTACCCTCTCCGGTTGTCCCTTCATAGCCAATAAAAGTCGTTTGGGGATGATTTTCGAAAAGACTTTGTTCAGCGAGCTGCTCAGTGGTTTTGTGCACGGCACGTGAACGTTCACGAGCTTCCTCTTCTAAAACTTCATACCGTTTCAAATCGACATCAAGACCACTATCCTTTGCCAATAGAAGGATCTCTTCAATGGGAAACCCGTAAGTGTCTTTCATCTTGAAAGCGTCATCTCCGGAAATGTGATTGCCATGTTCCTGCGCAGATTCAATGATTTGATTCAGCAGATTTCCACCGCGATTAAGCGTTCGAATGAAACTTTCTTCTTCAATTGTTAAAATTTCCGTAATTCTGTTTTGGCTTTGACGTAACTCAGAAAAGTGGTCACTCATTTCATCGACCAATGTTGGAAGAACTTTTGCTAAAAAAGGATCTTTTAAACCTAATTGTCGTCCATATCTGACGGCACGACGCAAAACTTTTCTCAGAACATATCCTCGATCGACATTGCTTGGTTGAACTCCGTCGGCAATGGCAAACGCCAAGCAACGCAAATGATCGGCAATTACGCGAAAAGCAGAAGCGGTGTGATGATCGCTGGGGTCGTATTCTTTTCCTGAGACATTTTCCACTTGCGCGATGATCGAGCGCAAAATATCGGTTTCAAAAACGCTGTCCACATCATCAAGAACACTCATGATCCGTTCAAGGCCCGCTCCCGTGTCGACAGAAGGCTTAGGCAAAAGCTCCCTTTCACCCGAAGACACCTGATTAAATTGCATAAAAACCAAGTTCCAGTATTCAAGAAAACGGTCTCCGTCGGGGTCGTCGAGCGGAGTATTCATTTCTCCATATGAAGGACCTCGATCATAATAGAGTTCACTGCAAGGACCACAAGGGCCGGTATCACCCATCGACCAGAAATTTTCAGAAGCTCCCAATCTCACAACCCTTTCAATTGGAATATACTTGGTCCATAATTCAAAAGCCTCGTCATCCTCTTCAAAAACACTTGCCCAAAGATGTTTGGGATCAAACCCAAAGACTTCAGTCGAGACCTCCCAAGCAAATTGGATCGCTTCCTCTTTAAAGTAATCTCCAAAAGAGAAATTTCCCAACATCTCAAAAAAAGTGAGATGGCGGCGCGTGTGACCGACATTCTCGAGATCGTTATGCTTCCCCCCGACACGGATACACTTCTGGCTGGAAACGGCCCGATTGTAGTCCCGTTTTGACTGACCTAAAAAAATATCTTTAAACTGGTTCATCCCGGCGTTGGTAAACAGAAGGGTTGGGTCATCATGAGGGGCCACGCTGGAAGAGGGGACGATGGCATGTTGCCGATCCTTAAAATATTTTAGAAATTTTGAGCGTATCTCGTTTGAATTCATGGTTTTCTCCAATTAAGAAGGATTATAGGGGATTGGGGAATAAAATCCTATGGACATACGTCCATAAGTTGAGACCATTGATAGCCGTATAATAAATTTTTTAATTTTATAAATAATAATTATTTAATTGATATAAAATAGTTATTTTGTTATTATGATTAATTAAAAAGAGGTTTAATATGATTGGTTTTAATACTGTAACTATAGACGATAATTCAAAAAATTTCTATAAAAATTTTTCTGTCCTACCAAAAGAAATTTCTGTTGCTGACGAGTTAGAAGGGTTTACCCGAGAACTCTATAAATTTTACAGCATTGAACCAACGATCACTTTGACTGGCGCGTCAACACCCTATGCACGAGTTGAGTTAGACCCTAATAAAGTTCTGATTCCTTTTACAAGTGGTATTGATAGTACTGCAGCGGCTCTTATAGCTAAGAAAGATGGAAAAGAAGTTGTGCTATTTTATATCGATGATCTTAACACCAATGCCTCAAGGGAGAGAGACAGTGTCGTGAGAATTGCTGCAAAGCTGGGGCTGACTCTGGTGATGGGAAAACATATTCGGAAAGAAGAAGTTGCTGTCAAAAAAGAGCTTAAGAAGCACTGGTCTATAGATAAGTCCAAGAAAAGACCGAGAGGTTCAAAAAAGATTTCGATAAAAAATCAGAAGGAATCTCCGGTCAAGAACCAATTTATTCATCACATTGCTCTTGGAATCATGCAGCAGTATGGTTGCGGAACCTATTTGAATCCTGGGCAAGATGAAAATAATGATACTCATTACTCAGACACCGTTGAGGGCTGTGCGGCTTTTCATCGATATGCCTGTCGGTTGATCGGTGATCATGAAGTCGTCAATCCTGTATTAAAAACAAAAGAGGCTTATATACGAACACTTCTGGAGTTGGGAGACGATGAGATTTTCAAAGATGTTAATTACTGTCTAAAAAATAATGGTACTATCACGTACAATCGGAAGAATTCTAAGGAAGAGAATATTATAAAAACTGCCATCCCATTTTCCACAGATAACAACTGTAATTTGAAATCATGTTGGAAATGTAAGGAAGTGGCTTCTCTTTATGAGAAGATTACGAAGGGTGAGGTTGCTGAGGAAAAGTCTTCAGATGAGTTCAAGAAGCGAAAAATCACCATAGACCCAGAATCAGCGATTTAAGTCCTTCGGGCTCATTTAACGATATTGATTCTTCCTGTCTTCGCGATCTTCGCGGTTAAATTTACTAAGACACGTTTCAAAAAAGAATCTGCGGCCATCAGCGTCTATCTGCGGCTAAAATTGCACTGGAATTACCTTAAACCTCTTACCTCCTCCCAACCCCACAGGAAAAGTCGACTCTTCAATCTGCCCAAAGTGCGGCAACGGATGAAAATCCTCACGCAAAGGCCCCGGTACGTGATTCGACACCAAGAGGGAACTGGCCGCCAACATCCGCTTCCCCACAGCCCATGAGGCCTTCCCCACAATTTGTGCGGTATTCGATGCTAATGACAACACATCATCCTGACCCTCAAGTAAATCATCCGCAAAATCTAAGGTCGCATTGGTCGATTTGATAATCGGTGTAATGTCCATTTTGAGGTAACTCTTGAATATGGGCTGGAGCTCGACGAGTCTTTTCTTAAGAACCACTTTATTTTCAGAGAGTTCCGACAAAACTGTCTGAGAATTCAAAAAGAAATTGCGAATGGAGCTGATTTGTGTGGCTTCATCCCACGAAAAGGATTCAATGAGCAAAATACAGTACTGGCTGAGTGAAAATAAATCGGCGATGAATCGGAGTGAAAGCTGTGTGATTCGTTGAGTGGTTCTCACCCCTTTGATGTATTGAATCTGAAGCCATCTATCGGTTGAGGCTCCTAAGACTTTTTGTAAGAATGAGTTGCGGGGGTACATTAAAGACTTCTTGTGGATAAAGTGGTTCTTTCTCAAGAGGATAGTGTCCACAAGTTTTCTGTAAGTCAGGCAAGTTCTGACATATTGCTGTCGGGTTTGCACATAGCAGTCGCAAACCAAGACCAATTGCGCAAGCCATTGGATTGGAATCCCCGTGATGCCATCACCAACTCCCAGCCGCTGAACACAGTAGCCAGAAAAGTAGCTCATGGTGTTGCGGCCATTCTCCAAAACTCTGAAAGTATGGATCTTCCATCTCCATATACGATGAACTTTAAAACAGATCCAAAAGAGGCCCGAAATTGGAAGTGGAAGAGGGGTGATTTCAGAAGAGTCAGATAAAGAGATGAAACTGAGCATATTAGCCATATTTGACCATTAAAAGTTTGAGTTTGGACTCGACTATAGCCGATTCATATTGAATAGGTAAATAAAATTTAAGGATAAATTTCCTTCATTTTTGTATATGTTGGGTATAAGAGGGTGTCTTCAAATTTCGAATGGCTTTATTTGAGATTATTTTCTCCCTAGGAAGCCGCGGAATAGCGAGGGTCATATAATCCAATATGACCCTCGCTATTCCGCAGCTTCCTAGGGGAAAAGAACTCAAATTAAGCTGGTTCCAAATTTGAAGACACCCTCTAAGAGAGATTTGTTATGAAATTCATGGTGTTTTTTTTAGGGTGTATGATGCTTGGGAATTTGTTTTGCGCGAATGATCAGGAAAAGTGGCTGTTTTATCTTGGTGACACGGCTCCAATTGAAGCCTTTGAACCCTATTCCATAATTGTTCTGGATCCTGATTATCATCCTTCGATCAAAGCCTTAAAAGAAAAAGGTAAGACGTTAGTGGGGTATATTAGTTTAGGAGAAGTGGAAAAATGGCGGGAATGGTATGAAGATGTGAAAAATGAGGGCATCTTATATCAGGAAAATAAGAATTGGCCCGATGCCTTTTTTGTGGATGTTCGTGATCCTAGGTGGACAAAAAGGGTTATTGAAGAGATCATCCCGAAGATTCTTCAAGAAGGATTCGATGGATTGTTTTTTGATACCTTGGATAATCCTGGATTTTTAGAAGCAGAAAACCCTCAAAAGTATTGTGGTATGGTTGAGGCAGCTGCAGATTTAGTGAAGGCCATCCGTCTCCATTACCCCAATCTTTTGTTGATGATGCAACGTGGCTATGAAGTTCTTCCAAAGGTGGTCTATGATATTGATATCATGGTAGCTGAAGATTTTGTGACCACATATGATTTCGAGAATAAGAAATATTTGTGGCAACCAAAAGAAGAAGTGGATCGTAGCCTCAAGATGTTAAAAGAGGCGAAGAAAAGGAATCCTAATCTAAAATTGTTTGCTGTGGACTATTGGTATCCTGATCAACCAAAAGTCATCAAGAAAATATATCGGATGGATAGGGAAAGTGGTTTGGATCCTTATGTTGGCATTATTGATCTTGATGTTATTGTACCAGAGCCCAAATGAAAGGCAAATAAAATTTAAGGATAAATTTCCTTCATTTTTGTATATGTTGGGTATTAAGAGGGTGTCTAAGGAAGGTTTGACATGAGATTGCTGATATTCACATTAGGATGTTTAGTATTTGGGAATTTGTTTTGCGCGAATGATCAGGAAAAGTGGCTCGTTTACTATAATGACAAAGCTCCGATTGAAGCCTTTGACCCTTATTCCTTGATCGTATTGGATTCTGATTTTCATCCCTCCATAAAAGCATTGAAAGAAAACGGGAAGATTCTTCTTGGCTATATCAACTTAGGTGAAGTGGCAAAGGAAAGAGAATGGTATGAATCTGTAAAAAAAGATGGGATTTTGTTGCAGGAGAATGAAAATTGGCCCGGAAGTTATTTAGTGGATGTCCGCAGCCCTAAGTGGATAAAGAGGGTCATTGAAGAGCTGATTCCTCAGCTACTTCATAAAGGATTCGATGGAATCTTTATGGATACTTTGGATAATCCCGGATTTTTAGAAGCAGAAAATCTTCAGAAATATCGAGGGATGGTACAAGGGGCCGCGAATCTTGTGAAGGCCATTCGCCTTCATTACCCCAATATTCCCATTATGATGAATCGCGGCTACGAGGTGCTTCCATTGGTTGCCAATGATATTGATATCATCGTTGCCGAAGATGCGGTAACCACTTACGACTTTAAAAATAAGAAATATTTGTGGCAGCCAAAAGAGCAAGTTGAGCGTCAGGTTAAGATTTTGGATGAGGCAAAAAAGGTCAATCCAAATCTCAAACTTTTTGCGTTGGATTATTGGTATCCTGACCAACCCGAGGAAATTATAAAAATCTATCAAATAGACAGAGATAATGGTCTTGATCCGTATGTCGGGACCATCGATCTTGATGTCATTGTACCGGAGCCTAAGTGAAAATGGTGAAAGTTTGGATATTTTTTATCGCTCTCTTTCCTTTTGTGTTGGAGGGCCAGAATATTCCTCGAACAGTGATCACTTTTTACGATAGTAAGAGGGTCTCCGATTCTTATTTTTCCAGAGCCCATCAATTAGCTGAAATGCCCTGCAATCATTTGGGATTGATTTTTGATTATTATGACATACAAGAACCTCTTCCCGATTTAAGCGATCGTGAGGATGTCATCGGGATCTTGACATGGTTTGAAGATGACACAAAACTGACCTATGAGCAAGGACTTAATTTTTTTAATTGGTCGATAGATGCCCTCGATAAAGGAATGAAATATGTCGTGATGGGAAAAGTGATTTTTCATCCGGATGTGTTTAGTTTGCCCATCAATGTTTTTAACCAATTTTGGGAAAAACTTGGGATGAGAATCACGGGAGATTGGGTTGATTCGACTTTCCAAGTGAGGTTGAAAAGACTGGTTCCCTCGATGACAGATTTCGAGAGAAAGTACCCGTCGTCACTGACGGAATATGTGGAAGTGATTCAAGTTTCAGAGGAAGCCAAATGTTTTCTTGAAGCTACGTCGAAGGAAAGAGAGTATCCGACTACTTGTCTGATCACAAGCTCTCATAATGGTGGGTATGTGGCAAATGGATATGCAATTTACTTCCTATTCGAAAAGGGTAAAATTTCTCGAAATTGGTACATCAATCCGTTTCTTTTTTTTCGAAAGGTTTTCGGAACTGACACCATTCCAAAACCGGATACCACAACTGTGGCAGGACGGAGAATTTATTACAGCCAAGTGGACGGAGATGGGTGGAACAATCAAACAGAAATCGGAGACTATCCTTGGGGGACCATTTCAGCGATTGTATTGTATGACAATATTTACAAATTATACCCAGATCTTCCTGTCACTGTGTCTCCCATCGGAGCAGAAGTAGACCCGAAGTGGGTTGGACTGAAGGCTAGTCAAAAGATTGCGCGAAAAATTTTTGAGCTTCCTCATGTGGAAATGAGTAGCCATACCTTCACACATCCTTTTGATTGGGCATTTTTTGATGATTACATGCCTGAAGACGAGGTTCCTTATCTTCACATGTATCCAAATGGAAGCTGGCTTGGAAAGGGTTTGGTTGTGAGATTAAGAAGAATCTTTGCAGATGAGGGGTATTTGATCAAAGAGGATGATACAATTGAAGATGAAGAGGTCTTGGGTCAGTTGCGTCAAACCAAAACATTTGATGATGTTTATGATGTCCCAAGGGCTTATGCTTTAGAACCGTTTAATCTCGATTTGGAAATTTCTGGATCACGCAATTTGATCGACACTTTAAGTCCAGGGGATAAAAAAGTGGTCCTCTTGCAGTGGTCAGGGGATTGCCGTCCGTTCTATAGTGCTCTGAAAATGGTGAATGATGTTGGCCTTTTAAATATTAATGGGGGAGATTCAAGGTTTGATAACGTGTATCCCTCTTATGCCTGGGTGGCTCCGCTTGGGAGAGAGGTCGATGGATTGCGACAAATCTACTCTTCCAATGCGAACGAGAATTTATACACCAATTTGTGGAGAAGTAATTTTTTCGGGTTTAATCTATTGACTCAGACTTTCGAAAATACCGAAAAACCTATTCGGATTCGGCCCGCGAATCTCTATTATCATGTGTATAGTGGTCAGAAAAATTCCAGTTTAAATGCCCTGAAACAAAATCTGGAATATGTGCGCACACATGAAGTGACCCCTATCAAAGCGAGTGAATTTTCTCAGATCGCAGAAGGTTTCTATTCAACAGAAATTGAAGAAATTGGTCCTAACACATGGTCATTCTGCTGTCGAGGGGCGCTGCAGACAATTCGTTTTGACCAAGCTGGCTTGTTGACTGTGAATTACTCAAAGTCGGAAGGAGTGATAGGTCATCGTCTTTTTCAAGGGTCGCTTTATGTTTACTTGGATTCGGCGTATGAAGACGATGCGGTGATTTCACTAAAAGAGCATACTCAATTTCATGATATTCCCATTGAGTCGAGATATTACTTAATCCATTCTCGTTGGCAAGTGTTCGATCTCGATAGATCAGTAAGTGGTCAAATTTCATTCGATGCTGTTGGTTATGGGCCCGGGGAGATGAGCTGGAATGTTCCTCAAGAGGGGAGCTATGAAGTAGCAACGGAGGATGGTTTTCGCATCCTTGTCCCATCAAAAAATAGAAAGATCGATTTTGTCATTGATGAATCTGCCATAGACCCAATAAGTATCAAAATCAGAAGGGTGAAGGAGACATGAGATTAAAGGGTATATTTTTCTTAGGACTCTTGTTTTATGGACTCTGTTTTGGTGCAGAAATCGTCCCCCGAAAAGTGATCGCCATATACGACGGCCAAG
This sequence comes from Chlamydiota bacterium, assembly GCA_011065065.1. Classification (GTDB taxonomy): domain Bacteria; phylum Chlamydiota; class Chlamydiia; order Chlamydiales; family SLFE01; genus JAAKFL01. The sequence continues at coordinate 15,118 of JAAKFL010000015.1, forward strand.
CTCATCATGATCTCGTGGATACAAGAGCACATATCTATGCGGAAATGCCTCTCAATCATCTTGGAGTCAGGTTAGAATACTACGATGTCCAGAGAGAGCTGCCTGATATCGGTGATGATCCAAATGTGATCGGAGTCCTTTCTTGGCTGGATGGTGACAGCTACCTAGATATTGAAATCGCTATGAACTTACTTGAGTGGATGATTGGGGTTCTCAAGACCGATAAAAAATTTGTACAGATGGGATACGTACCGTTCGAGGGAATTGGGAATGTGATTCCTGAGGAAAGGAGAGAGAAATTTTGGAAATTACTGGGCTTAAGAAACTTCCAAGAATGGTATGATAATGTTTATGACGTGGAGGTCAAGGCTAACGACCCTGTAATGACAAATTTTGAGAGAGAATACCCTTCCTATGAAGCCCCATTTCAACAACTAGGTCTTTTTTCGCCTGATATCAAGATTTTTTTGTCTGCGACCCATTCAGATTCTAGCTTTATTGGGATATTAGGGGCAATAACTCCGAAAGGAGCTTATATCGCAGACGGGTATGCTGTTTATTATCTTTGGGATGAAGACCTTAAAAAACAATGGTACATCAACCCCTTTCTCTTTTTTAAAAAGGCTTTTAACATTCAAAGTGACCCAAAACCTGATACGACAACGATTGCTGGGAGAAGAATCTTTTATAGCCACATTGATGGCGATGGTTGGAATAATAAGACGGAAATCAAAGAGAGGTATCCTCGAAGAACACTTGCTTCAAAAGTGATTTTGGAAGAAATTCCCAAAGTTTACACCGATCTCCCTTGTACTGTGGCTCCTATCGCTGCTGATATTGATATGAATTGGGTGGGAACGGTGAAATCAGATGACATTTGTCGAGAATTCTTTGAGCTTCCGAATGTAGAGGTTGGTTGCCACACATATACGCATCCCTTTGATATGCAATTTTTTGAAGATTATCGCGAAGAAGATGAGTACCCTTATCTTCATTTCTATTCTGATGGTAGCTGGTTGGGGAACCCTGTCTTGACAATGGTCAAACAAATGATGTTGCCAGACTATGAAAAAAAAGAAATCGAAAAGGGTTACGATGCCCCTAGAGCTTTTGCGCTCAAACCTTTTGAGGTTCGTCATGAGATAATTGGTGCCATTGAGAAAGTTGGTGAATACTGTCCCAAAGATAAGAAGGTAGCTCTCTATCAGTGGTCAGGAAATTGCCGTCCATTTTACCAACAACTCGTTCTTTTAAAAGAGGCAAAAGTCGATAATATTAATGGTGGAGATAGTCGTTTCGATTCCGTTTTTCCTTCATACGCATGGGTGGCTCCTTTAGGTCGATGGGTCAAAAATTATTTTCAGGTTTATGCCTCTAATTCAAATGAGAACACCTATACAGACTTTTGGAAATCTAACTTTTCAGGTTTCAGAATGCTCAAACAGACACTTATAAATACTGAATCGCCCATTCGGGTTAAGCCTATTAATGTCTATTACCACATGTATAGCGGACAAAAATTAGCCAGTTTAAATGCTTTAAAGCAAAATTTAGATTACGCAAGAACTCAGAAAATAGTCCCTATCACAGCGAGTGATTTCACAAAGATTGCTCAAGGATTTAATTCCACTGGGATCAGAAAAATCGAGTCCCATAAATGGAAAATTTTAAATCGAGGTGCTCTACAAACATTTCGATTTGATAAAAGTAGCTCAATGGCTGTGGATTATCAAAATTCTGTCGGAGTCGTGGGGCAAAAATACCTTCATGGTTCTCTTTATGTATATTTAGATGAAGATGTTGACGAACCGATAATTTCCCTTAAAGAAAGTGCTGAATTTCATCGTGAACCTCGGGAAAAATTCTTTTACCTCATTGATAGTCGATGGAGAGTCAATCATTTGCAACCACAAGAAAATGCCGTCGAATTTGTGGCACAAGGTTTTGGTGATGGAGAGATGTTGTGGAATGTTCCTGAGGACGGAGATTACTTGGTGTCTGTTGATGGTGAAGAAACTCGTCATAAATCAGAGGATTTGCAGTTGCATTTCCGTTTTTCTGTTTCAGCCATAGATCCTATTAGTGTTTCAATAAGGAAAGCTCTTGATTAAAGGGATCTTAACTTTTTTCTTATTTCTTTTTTTTGCTTGGAACCTAGTACCCAATTCACTTTATTTTGACAAGTGGGACAGCCCCACTTGGCAAAATAAAGTGGATTGGGTACCAGAGGGTAGTCTTGTTCAAAGAAGAGTGATTGTTTTTTACGACAGCCAGGTAAGAACTGATTCCTCTCAAGCAAAATTTCATCATTTAGCTGAAATGCCTTTGAATCATCTGGGTATTATCTGCGACTATCACGACATTCGTGAACCGCTCCCTAATATCACAAATGAAGATGATGTGATCGGAGTGGCCACTTGGTTTATGGAATATACCATCTTACCCTATGAGCTCGCTGATGAATATCTGAAGTGGGCGATTCAAGCTGTCTCTTTAGGAAAAAAATATGTGATTTTGGGAAACCCTGCTTTTGATTCTGTTCAACATCCCATGCAGAAAAAAAAGCTCAACAAATTCTGGAATCTGATCGGTTTATATGACACAGGTTTGTGGGAAGGTGAGGGATATTCCATAAAATTGATAAGAAACCATAGTGAGATGTTAGACTTTGAACGCCCCTATCCTGACGTCATCATGGGATTCAGAAAAATGGTTCAATCTTCAGATAGTCTGACATGTTATTTGACACCCAGAAAGTGGAATGAACCCGAATCTGATGCATGCCTTGTGGCGACTGGGCCGAACGGAGGATATGTCGCAGATAATTATGCTAACTACCATTTGTATGAAAAGGAAAGGGAAGAACGAGAATGGTATATCAACCGCTTCTCAAAATCTATACAAATCTAATCACGACCGTATAGACACGCTAGCCAAGCAGTTCTGCTAACGATTCACGTGTTGGAATCTCACCAACAATTTCTGAGGTTTACCATCACGCT
>JAAKFL010000150.1 GCA_011065065.1 Chlamydiota bacterium
CAGCGTGGTTTGCAATAGTACCTTGGCTCATATTTCATGACTGGCTTATAACAAATTGTTGGACAGTCACAACATGCCTTCGGTTGTGGGCAACATTTTGGTTGTGGGCAACATTCTGGTTGTGGGCAACATTCTTGTTGTGGGCAACATTGCTGTTCTGGACAGCAATTATTACCAAATAAGAACGCATTGGCATATCCTGGAAGAACACAAAATGCAACCAAAACAACAAATAATGAACAGTAACGTTTCATTCATTACCTCCGTAGTGATCTTTTATATTAGGCTAAAGTCTGCTTGATAAGAAATGAGCAAAAAAGTTTACTTCGAAGCAGCTCTCATAATGTAGAGTAATCCTCAGAGAGGACTCAAATCACAAGCAACGATATTTTGTCCTCTTACCCATGTATCTCGTATCGACAAATTGGATGCAATATTTTTTTAAAAAGAATCGCATCTCATTTACAACTAGTTGTTTATGAATTATTTCGATATTAATGCACGAACACTAGTACCCTATCCCTATTCCTCGTAGTAAGCACGTATAGGCTCTTCATCACAGGGAGTGTACTTGACCAGTTTATGCACTTCTTTTGGAACTAGTGTGCAGCAACGAACCTTTGAGCCCTTATTGTGGAAGACGGTATAAGATTCGTAATAATATTCCGGTTCGCAACGGGCTACTGTTTCGTAATAGACCTGAGGGACATACCGTATATGCTTCTGTTTGTAGTATTTAGTTACATATCGCTTAAGTTTTCGATATTTAACCTCAGGACAAACAGTACATTCTGGGATATCGACACTTGTGGGGCAATATTGCCAGCATTTTTGATAGCAGTAAGAAGGTTCCTCATCGCTGCAGTCCCCTACACATCCACAAGGTATGGCTTGTGCGCCGGATAAAATACCAATAAAAAGGCACATCAATGCGATCTTGAGTTTCATATCTTATCTCCTCGTAGGTACTCAAGTCTCACTTTCACGATTCTAGTTTTATTTGGCAATAAATTATTCTTCCTCGAGCCAATTACAAAATCGTTTAGTCAGAGTTCTGCGATTGGCTCTTACATGGCCCTGGAATAGGAGGAAGGAAATGATCATAGGTAAATTCGATCGCCTTAGGCTCACTACTTGTCTCGATATTCATCCGAATCCAACCATAAGTCTTGACTCTTTGGAAACTTGTGTAAAGCTTATGATCCCCTATCCAATCTTTGACACAAACTCGGATGTATACCGGCATGAAGCATTGATTGAAGAATATTAACTGGGACTGAAAGACATTGATGGGAGCCCACCCCTTGTAATCCACACATTTAGGAAAAAGTGGGACAGTTTCCTCTTCTGCAGATGCAGTCACGAGGTAAATAGAGAGAAAGATGGCAGCCAAAGATCTCATGGGAGAGCCCTCCTTATAAATTCAACTTACTTACTGTTACGTAATGTGTTGACAAGTGCTTGCCAGTCTTGTTTTTTTACCATAGGCTCAATCACTTCCACGTCGATATTCACAGTCTTAGAAAAGTCTTCGAGAACTTCGCGATTGAGCTTTCCTTGGAGCAAAGCGAGATGAAGGGGAGAACCAAAGCCATTCACATACCGGTTCCAAGGGACTCGACCAATAATTTTCGTCTTTTGTGTCAGGTCTTGATTCGAAAAGACAAAACCTAGATGTCGCAGGGGGTGCACATGGTCAATGTTCTCTCCCGCCACCTCTAATTTCTTTTTGTACAAAAGGAGTCCAAGAGTTGTCTTTCCTGACAAGGTCGTGATGATGTATACGATATTCTGCTTTTCTGCTTCACACAAAGGAGCGAAATAGTCACCAATGATTTTTTGGTTCGGGGTAGTCTGAGGTGGATTTGAAAACGCAAAAACTCCCCCAACAAAACAAAAAGTCACCAGAAACCCTATGAGGAAGAAAAATTTTCTCATCATACTAACTCTTTTTATGAACCTATCTCAATAAATCATTTTGATAGCTTTTTTGCCTCTTAAGGCTAGTTTTGACAAAATTTTTCGCCCAACTGAACCCAGTTGAGCTCAAAATTTTGTCAAAACTAGCCTTAAGATTCATAAAAATCTATGTCAAAAGCATTTATTGAGATAGGTTCATTATTTATTGCCTATTTTTTTTATTTTACCCGATGAGAGATCGCAAATCAAGTCAAGAACGTATGGATGTTAAGGATTGAGTAAGAATGATTTAAAATAGTTTTATATAAGAGTTATGATTCCACAACTAAAACTTTGAGATCCACTGTCACATCTTGACCTGCTAAAGGATGATTTCCGTCAAGTTTCACCATTTCATCCCCAATACTCGCTATGGTAAATAATTCTGATGTGCCATCATCGAGTCCATATTCTAAAACAGCCCCTTTCTCAAGTTTCAAATCATCAGGAAACTGTCCGATTTCGACATCAATCACTAAATCCTCCACTCGCGGTCCAAAATGCATGTTGGGTTTCAAATCGACTGTTTTAGAATCTCCCTCACTCATCCCAACGAGCGACACCTCGATCCCAGAAGGAATGCTTCCCTCTCCTAAAACAATTTCTTCAGGCTCTTTTTCTTCCGATTGATCAAATATTTTTCCTTTTTTGTCTTTAATGACAAAGTGAAATTTCACATTATCTCCAATCGTCGCACCAGCCATGAATCACTCCTTTACTTTTTTTCTTAAGACTAAATTATGACGAAGGAATATTCAATAGATATATTCTTAAACCTTATCCTTTTGAATGCCAATGGTTTTATAAAATTTAACCGCGAAGGTCGCGAAGACCGCGAAGATACGCGAAGAAATGGACCAATATCAAATAATTTATCAAACACATTCATCGCTAAATCATCATGAATGACTCCAGTCTTCGCGCATCTTCGCGGTCTTCGCGACCTTCGCGGTTAAATTTTTTAAGTCGTCGAAATTTTGATAGAAATGACTTTTACGATATGATCGCCCCAAATGGATAAAAACGAAATCATCGCCATTCTCGAAGACATCGCCACGCTCATGGAGCTCAAGGGAGAAAATCCCTTTAAAGTTCGAGCCTATCGTACTGCAGCTAGAAATCTTGAAAATGTAGAAGAGGATTTAGAATCCGTCGCCGAAGAAAATCGTCTTCATGAAATCCCAGGAATTGGCAAGGCCATCGAGGAAAAGATCACGACGTTGCTTCAAACTGATCAGCTTCCCTTCTATGAGGATCTAAAAAACTCCATTCCTCCCGGCCTTCTAGAAATCCTGAATGTTCCAGGTCTTGGATCAAAAAAAATTAACGTGTTGTACAAGAAACTGAAAATCACATCACTCGATAAATTAAAAAAAGCATGCGAAAAGGGAAAAGTCAGAAAGCTTGCTGGGTTCGGAGAAAAAACGGAAGCGAACATCTTGGATGGCATTGCCCACTTAGAACAATACAGCAAAAGAACATTGTGGTGGTCGGCCATGGTGATGGTCCAGCCTATTGTCGAAAAACTTAAAAAACTCAAACAAGTACAAGAGGTAAAAATAGCCGGAAGTCTGCGACGAAAACTTGAAACTGTCGGGGATTTTGATATTCTTATCGCCTCATCAAATCCAGAACCCATTATGGATTGGTTCACTTCACAAGACTTCGTCGAAAGTGTGATTGCCAAGGGCTCCACAAAATCGAGTATTCGTCTCAACGAGGGAATTCAGGCCGACATAAGAATTGTTCCCAAAGAGCAATTTGGATTCGCACTCCTTTATTTTACAGGATCCAAAGAACACAGTATCCGACTACGGCAAATCGCCAAAGATAAGGGGTACTCATTAAACGAATACGCATTGACTCCGCTTAAAAAAAAGTTGATCACCGAAACCGACATCTATCGTGCTTTGGGGCTCACATATATCCCACCAGAGCTTCGTGAGAATCATGGAGAAATCGAGGCAGCTCAAACCAAAGGACTCCCACATCTGATCGAAGAATCTGATATTCGCGGAGTTTTCCACAACCATACCACCGCATCAGATGGGCACAACACCCTTGAACAAATGGTAAAAGGAGCTGAAGAACTAGGCTGGGAATACCTAGGAATAGCTGATCACTCCAAATCTAGCTTCCAAGCAAACGGTCTTGACGAAGAGAGTCTACTCGAACAAATCGATCAAATCAAAAAAATCAATCGCTCAAAGAAATACAAAACTCATATTTTTTCAGGAACAGAATGTGATATCCTCAAAAATGGAAATCTAGACTATGCAGACGAGATCCTTAAACAACTAGATTATGTCGTCGTATCCGTTCACACCAGATTCAAATTAGATGAAAAAGAGATGACCAAGAGAATCATCAAAGCGCTAGAAAACCCCTACACCACCATGCTGGGCCATATGACAGGGCGGTTATTGCTGAGACGTGAACCGTATCTGCTCAATACCGAAAAAATCATTGATGCAGCCATTGCTAATGGAAAAATCATAGAGCTGAATGCCAATCCTCAACGACTAGATATGGACTGGAGACTTTGGCACCGTGCCAAAGAAAAGGGATTAAAATGCAGCATCAATCCCGATGCGCATAGTGTTGAAGGATTGGAATTTTTTCGGGCTGGTGTCAACATTGCACGAAAGGGATGGTTGACAAAAGATGACGTTCTCAACGCCTGGCCTTTGAGCCGTGTGAAGAAATATTTAAGCCAATCTTAAATCAAATCGCTTTAGTAAATTTTAACGCAAAGGGGCAAAGACACAAAGACGCATCGCTTTAGTAAATTTTAACGCAAAGGGGCAAAGACACAAAGACGCAAAGAAGTTCGTGCCTGACTTGGACCAGAGGTCCATGCGCTTTTTAGACGCAGATGGCGCTGATGATCGCAGATGGATTGGGCCTTGTTATCAAGGCCCAATCCATCTGCGATCATCAGCGCCATCTGCGTCTAAAAGTTCGAGATCGCTTCGCAATCATAACGTGCATCATAATCTTTGCGACTTTGCGTCTTTGCCCCTTTGCGTTAAAAATTAATTCAAGACATCTAGCACTAAATCGCCTAATTACACACAGCCTCTTTTTGATAAACC
>JAAKFL010000151.1 GCA_011065065.1 Chlamydiota bacterium
ATCCCATTCCGAACTCAGAAGTCAAGACTTCCATCGCTGATGGTACTGCACGCAAGAGTGTGGAAGAGTAGGTCGTCGCCAGATTTTTTTTTGAATTATAAGTTATAAATTATGAATGATCAGACATTCTTAGTTTATGGCTTTTTTTTTGTTTAAATTTGTTCTGTATTAATCCATAGCCCAACGGGCTAAAATTGCAACAGCCCCGGGCATCGCCCGGGGTAAGGTCGCCCCATCCATCGCAGCCTGTAAGGCTGCAAGAGGCTCTCGCTGATCTTGCAGCCTTACAGGCTGCGATGACACCAAAAACCTAACCCCGGGCGGTGCCCGGGGCTGTTGCAATGTTAGCCCGTTGGGCTATGAAAATGATAGCGAAACTTAAAATGGATGTGTATGGACTGAATAGGTCTTGATGTTTTGTAATTTGTTTTGACTTTATTATTGTAGTCAGGTGAAATGTAATTTAAAATTTATCATTCAGAATTTAAAAACGGGGGAAATTCAATGGATATGTCAGTATCACCTTTTCTAGAGGTCAATGAAGATATTTTTTTTCAAATCTCAAAAAACTTACATGTTGTAGATGTGCGAACTCTTAGTGCGGTTTGCCGAAGTTTTCACGTCCTTATCTCTCTTTCTCCACGCCATTGTTACGGAGACACCGAATCAAATCGGCAGTTTCTTGCGCAAAAATTGTTTAGTTTAACTGCTGATACTTTAGCGGAAACCAAAACGAAAGCCGCTCAACAAATGAAAGATGCATTGAGTCAACAAAGCGAAATGTTTCGTTCAGAGGAACTTTTTCAAAATGTGGATAAATTGATCAATGAAACCAGTGATGATTTGCAAGTTCAAATAAGAAATGTATTTGAAACAGAATTTTCAGTTTACGAACTCGTGAAAACATTGGAATTTCAAATGAGTGAGGTTGGGAAAAAACAAATAGCCATGGTCTCTAAAATCGCAGAATTAACAGAACACTGGCTGAAGTCCTTTGTGAGTGAAAAAGTGCCTAGAATGCTTATGGAGTATGCTACAACACACCTTTTTAATATGAGTTAATAACCAAAGTTTGGTGAATCGAGATTCATCATTCAGAATTCAGATTACCAAGGCATTTCGCGTCCGTCGTAATGAACGAATTTCCCTGTGGTTTCTAATTTTAATTTGTCAATTTCTTGCAGAAGTCCCGCAATCGACTCTTCTGGCAAAATGCGACCAGCATTATTGGTCATATCCGTTCTGACTGATCCAGGACTTAGAATAATCACCGAAATGCCCCGATCTTTTAGGTCATGAGCTAATGACTTTCCCGCGATGTTCATAGCAGCTTTTGACATACGATATCCATAACGACCACCCGATGTGTTGTCCCCAATAGATCCCATGAGACTGGTAATCATGGCGATTTTGGATCCTTCACCTAAGTAAGGCAAAATGGCTCTCGTAACATGAAGAGGACCGACAGCATTGACCTCAAATTGTTTCATGAGTGATTCTGTGTTAAAGTCCTCGAGGTCTCCTCGCTCCAAGATACCGGCGTTGTTGATCAATAGATCAATGCGGCGAGGTGGTAATTTGTCAACCAATTCTTGTAAGGATTGTGGTTGGGTGACGTCGATATTTTCAAAGACTTCCACGCCTAAAGTCCATAATTCTGGACTGGCCGTCCGGCATAAAGCAATGACGTCATATCCCTGAGCTTTTAATTGTTTGCAAAATTCTAGGCCGATGCCGCGATTGGCTCCGGTCACAACAGCTGTTCCTTTCATGATGTATTCTCCGTTTCGGCGGAGTTCGTTGGCTAACAGACAACGCAGCCCCCTCCTTCTTTTTTTTCTCCAGTGAGGATTCTTTTAACGCCCTTCAATTGAGAAAGCATTGTTCTTGAAAGTTTACAATCTCTGAGGTCAACCACATGGAGATGTGTGTTGGATTCCAAAGCAGAGACGATCGCTTCTGCTCCCTCATCTCCAATGGGATTACCATTTAAACTGAGATAGGTCAAAGGAGGGTTTTTGGCTATAAGTGCTGCAAAACTGTTGGCGCCTTCGGGACCTATGTCGTTAAGGTTTAAATGAAGAGCTCTCATTATGGGATTTGACTCAAGAGCCTCTGCAAATGCGACTGTTCCTCTGTCACCAATCCGATTCCCTCTGAGATTGAGTTGATTGAGACTTCTGTTCATCAGAAAAATGGAGGCTAGTCGTTCAGCATCATCTGCATTGATTTTGCAGTTAGCAAGGAGTAATGTTTTGAGTCCTTTGTTTTTTTTGAGGGCTTCAGAGAGGATTGAGATGCTTTCAGATCCAAGTTGATTATAATTGAAACTTAAGAATTCTAATGTTTGATTTGAAAAAAGTGACTCGAGGATTATGGCACAAGTTTTATCTTCAAGATGGTTATCATCTAATCGGATTTCAATCAATGACTGATTTTTGGCTAAAGCGTCGGATAAAGCTCGGGGACCCACAGTGTATAAAATCTCGGTGATTTCAGAACAGGCTTCTTCGTAATACTCTTCTGTTAACGGAAGTGTTTTTGTCCTATCGCCGTTGAGTTGACAATCTAAAGCTCTTGCTTCCCATAGAAGGTTCACAACGGCTTGTTTCTTTTCCAAACTTAAGCATTCGTTATGAATGGGTATAAAAAGAAATGTCTGGTTTAGGTTCAATTTTTGAATCGATGGATGATCACCTATTTGCTCCAGCATTGAAATGATGGCAGCAAATGACAGATCATTTTTGGATAGATCGACTTCCTTCAATTTCTGATTCTGGATTAGGGCACGAGTGAGATTGACTCCAACATCAGGTCGGATTCCTTTACCTGCAAAATTGACAGTTTTAATCGTATCATTATGAGCAATGGCCTCAGCAAGGATCGAAACGTCTGTTGGATTCATACGGTTGCTCTTATCCGAAAAGTCGATTCCCGTGACAAGGGCGTTTGCTTTTATGATGTCCGCAATCGTTTCATACTCATCGCTGATATTGTGGAATTTTAATGCAAGAGGTGTTTTAAACCAGGGATTTTGATCGTGAAAGATGGGGGATTTTTGAATAAGCCCCCAAAGGGGCAAAATAACTTCTTTTTTTACAATGATCTGTATTTTTGCCTTATTAACTGCGACAAAGTCAAGCAGTTCAGACCAGTGGTTGTATCCTTCGATCATTGATTCTGGGACGCTCATCTGATGGGCTTTTAGTAAACAGATCATTTGTATGTTTGCAAATTTATGTTCACAGGCCCAAAACCAGAGTGATTCGAGTTCATCCAGAGTCAGGTCGTTTTCTTGTATGAACTGACAACAATAATCAGCTAACCGCCGATTGTAATAAGTGATGGCTTTTTCTAATCTGTCTTCGAGATTGATTTTGTTAGTGGTTCTGATCCACCAAGAAATACACTGGTCCATCAAACTTGGACTTTCTGAATAGAATGCTAACTCCATCAGCCCTTCAACATTTGAGTCATTGACGTCAAATTTTTTTTGAGTGAGATAACATAAAAATGACTCGATGATTTCGTTTTGATTTGGGTAATCTTTGACAAACTCTAAACAACTTGTAATGTCAATTGTTTTCAGTTCTTCATCTTCAAGATCTGTTGCCTGATGCTCAAGTACTGTACAGTATTGAGATAATAATTTCTTTGGGATGATATACTCTTTTGCAAGACCATCGGCTTGGAGCTTATATAATGTTTCTCCTCCCAATTCAAAAATTTTAGGTGCAGTTTCGCAGAGGGCTTGATAGAATTCTCGTATCACAGGATTCTTTTCTAGATTCACTGTCTCAAATATTTCTGCAAATCGTCTTGCCATTTCCTTGCGAAACTCTTCAGGAGGTTTTTCTTGGATTTTATTAAAACAATCATCAAAAATTTGGGTCAATTTTTCTGCAACTATAGGATCATATTTGTGAATATAAGATATATATGTGGCCAATTGTTGTTCAATAATACTTCTGTCTATTGTTGGTTCCATAGTGATACTCCATAGAATTAGGAATGATAAGGATATGCTATTATATCATATTGACACGACTTTGTACAATTATTACCAGAGACAACAAAAATAACCGACATAGGTAGTTTTTTCGGCAGCTATAATCATTTCTTGAATGAATTGAAAAACTTCTCTTTCTTCTCGAAATATCGCCAATACTAAAGGCATGAGATGTTCTTTCAATTTGACATATAATTCGCGAAGCTCTTCTGAATCGGTGACTCCAGATTGCTTAATCACAATAATCTTTTCACAACAAAATGTGATTTCTTTAAAAAGCTCTAATCGCTCTGCTGTATTGAGAGCATTTTGCAAGCTCGCTTCAGCTTCAACGGTGAGGCTGGGGTAAATTTTTCTGGCTGCCTCAATCATGAGTATGATATTTGGAGGAAGATAAGCTTGTGACATTAAGACTTTCATGAGCTGATCAATTTCCTCTGGATATTTTTCAATGGCTTGATAGAGTTTACGAGAAAGCTCTTGATGGACTAATGAAAGTTCTCTGAATAAAGAGTGATTAAAATCGACCTCTTCTGCGACCCATTTTTTTGAATCATCTCGTATTCTGATGCAGGTATCGATAAATTTGATAACACATTGAAAGATTCTGTCGTCTTTGCAGGCGAGAATAAGTTTTATGGGAACGGTTCTCAGGTCGGGAAGGAGTTTCCTGATTTTGTACGTGACGACTTCGCTTTTTAAGACATTGTTCTTCTTCTGGAGTTTATAGAATTCCATATGGCTTCGAAAAACTCGATTGAGGGTTTCTTCGAGCTCTTTCGGGATTTTAAGCTCATGAGATTCCGAATAAGCTTTAATCTCAACATCTTTATCTGGAGGTATATACATAATTTACTCAATAATGCAGAACGATTTTCCCTTCAAGGCTTATTGTTCGACGGAGATATTTTTTCACCACCGAGACACAGACTCGACTTTCGCATTTTTCATGTAAGTAGCGATATGTTTATTTTGGTGTAAATGGCTTATAAATTTAACCGCGAAGATCGCGAAGATCGCGAAGATCGCGAAGATCGCGAAGAT
>JAAKFL010000152.1 GCA_011065065.1 Chlamydiota bacterium
TTTGATAGTCGGATGTCCGATGAAAATGAATTTACATCGCAGATAGAAGAGGAGTTAATTGATGCCATTCATTTTAGAATGATCACCAATTATAAGTTTTCTGGAGGAAGTTCAAAAGAGTTAAAAGAATATTATGAAGATATTGTTTATGGAGATAAGCCTCCACACATAATCTACAAGGGACTGCTGACCTTTTTTGAAGACAAAAAGAATCGAAAGCATATTGAAAATGTCTTTGAATCTCCCAAGAATGCGTTAAAAGCGATTAAACGACTAAAGTAAAAGAAATTTCTTGGAGTTCGCAGGCTTGCCTGCGCACTTCTGAGTAAACACAGCAGGGCTGGAAGCCCGACACGTGACAGCCCAGGCAGTAGCGGAGCGGAGGCCTGGGAAAACGAACAAAAAAACATCAAGCCCTGAAAGGGTGACACTGACCGCGGGTAATGTCACCCTTTCAGGGCTCAGAATTTTAGGGATGCTGTCCCAGCCCTCCGCTTCGCTACAGACTGGGCTGACAAATGTCGGGCTTCCAGCCCTGTTGTGTTTACTTCTTGATTCTTATCGAGAAAAGAATTAATTTGGTTTCAAAAAATGGAGAATTCATGGAATCAGCTTCAGAATTAACACCACTAGTCTCAGTTCCACCTTATAGACCAACAACTTTAACAAGACGTCGCGATGTAGAAACAGGACTTCACCGCTTTTTGACTGTTGAAAAAGTGCAGGGGTCTCTTGAAAACCGAAAAGTTGAAGTGATTAAAAAAAAAGAAATTTTATTAACGTTTTTAGGCGGACCTGGTGTAGGTATTGTCATTGGGGTTTTTGCTTTTGCGTCGTGCATGCTCCTTTCAATAATTCCTTCACTTTTGGCCTGCCCTAAACATAATATACAGACTAATTTGCTCTGTATATCTTTGGGGTATTTCGACATACCCGCAGCCCTTTTCTCTTTGATATTTCTTTGCGCGTCTTGTTTAGGTTGTGGCGCTGGAATACGTGGTATTTTACGTCGAAAAAATCAAATTGAAGGCAATCAACTGCTAACCCAAAACAACCACCAACTGACGTTTGATCTCAGCGAAAATGAACCGTTAACTGCTAAAGACTTTGTTTCCCTTTATCGTCAAGAACTTATTGCAGATGACCTGATATCTAACCTTAGTTTCAAACAACTTCAAGAGCTAAAAAAAGAGTGTATAGAAATTTTTGAGTCCACAAGGGATCATTGGATCTACTCTCAAAGTGCTCCATGGGAAAAAATAGAGCTCATACGTCGTGCAACACTGGGAGATCTCACTGAAACTTTAAAGGAAGATTATATCAAGACCCGTATCCACGATACACCAGGATTTTTTGAAGAACTACTTAATGTCTTATCCGAGGATGTTTTCGAAGATCTTGAAGCGTCAGAAGCTCTCTTAAGTAATGTTCGCAAGTATCTGCGTCGGCATTTTGACTATGATTTTTCTGATGATGAAATCCGGACACAATTGCAGGAGGTCCTTAAAGGGGGAGCTTTGGAGAATTGCTTCCGAATGGCGATGTCAGATGAACGTATGATTGAATTAAATTGTGGTGAATTAACCTTTAATATCTCTTCAACCGTTCTTATGGCCTATTCAGGTTATTTCAGGGCAATGCTGGATTTCAACAAAGGGCTAACAACATATTCTCTGGAGGATTTAACTGAAGAGCAATTTGAAGTATTCATTCAATATCTTCGGGGTAAAAAAATGCCCATTGATTGCGAGAATGTTGAAGATTTTCTTGCAATTGCTGCCTATTTTCAGATGAAAACATTGGCTGAAGCTTGTGAAACTCCATTGCTCTTGAAATTTGAAGACTATGAGCTCGATGAGAAACTTGAATTTTTAGAAAGCTATCCGATTATCTCTGGTCGATTCAAAGATCATGTCGATCATGAATACGCAGAATCTTTGAACCTGCGCGACCAAAAGAATTTTGTGATCTCGTATGCCCGTGCAAAACATCTTGGTTTTAAACATACAATGAATTTTATGAAGAAGTCTCTGTTAAATGAAATCAAGAAATGGCAAGATAAGGAGAGTCAACATGTTACATTGACTTTATTTATGAATAGCGTTAGTGAGTATAAGTCGTTATTACCTCAAGATTCAATTGTTCATAAGAAATTGATTGGAGTGATTCATTCTCGTTTGATTTTACATAAAAACGAGCTGAAAATCGTCTATGAAATGGCACTGGAAAATCCCACTTCATTGATTATCGATGCAGTCTATTCTTTTGTAAGAGCTAAAGGCAATCGAGATCAAGTGAATGGAACGTTCCTTGCTGTAAAATCGAAAATAAAGCACTTGAAGGAAATCAAAAATCGTCATGATTCGGACCGGCAACTTATAAGCGACATTCAAGAGTGGTGTAAAACGAATCCATTGACTAGTAACTTTGATGATTTTTTATCGAATATTGTTAACTTTTATTCATCGATTCAATCGGGTGAGTTCGTGGAACACATCGAAGATGTGCTGATTGATGTGATTCATTCAAGATTAAGAGACCGTTATTCATTGTCCTTTGGGACATCATTAGAATTACAAGAGCTTTATGATGTGCTCCAAGGGAAAGAATCTCCACATCCATTGCTTCAGAATGCTTTTGAGCTGTTTATCCAGGATAAACAGCATGAAAAGCAAGTCAAAGAAGTTTTGGAGTAATCCTCATAAATCAATGAGTCCAGGACTCTTTTTTCATCTAAAAGTTTCTTGATTCTTATCGAGAAAAGAATTAATTTTATTTCAAAAATGGAGCTTACATGGAATCTTCTTATGAATTAAAACGGTTAATCCCATCATCTTACTCGTATGCGCTAGAGTCAAGATCTTCTGACGTTGAAACTGGTTTGCACAAATACTTGTCTGTCGACCAAGTTCAGAGGAGTCTAAGAAACAGAAAAGTAGAAGTCATTAACAAACCGCCTATGGGTGAATTGATAGTCCATAATATCATGCTTCAATTTGGGAATCTTCTCATTGGTATGCTTATCTTTTTATTTTATTCAATAGCTAGAGGTCATGACTGCGAATATTATGATGATGATTGGGAAATTGAACATGATAAGAGCTGCCAATCAACGTTACCTGCCATAGTATCTTCATCATTCTTCCTCACTGCATTTTGCATCATTTTGGGAGGGACTTATCTCTATCGAAAATTGAAGTTCTATAAGCGAAATAAACAGATTGAGTTTAACAATTCTTTTGAAGAGAGAGGACTTCAACTCTCGTATCGTGGAAGTATAGAAGAACCGTTAACTTCTCATGACTTTATTCAACTCTTCTCGGAAAATCTGATTGAAGCCGACTTAGTCAAAAAGTTAAGTTTTCATCAGATCCTACAGATAAAAAAGGAAAATTCAAAGGTCCACGAATTTATCATGAAAAATGGGACAGCTGCTCAATGTGGGCCCTGGAGAAAACTTGATCTCTTAAGTCGATCAACACTTGAAGTCTTTACGTGTACTCTTTCAGAGGATTATGTCAAAACACAAATAGAACAGACACCAGGTTTTTTTGAAGAATTGATCAAGATTGTTCCTGATGACGTTTTTAATGATCCTGAGGCTTCTGCTGCCCTCCTAGGCAATGTTCGCAAGTACCTACGTCAGCATTTTGAGTATGATTTTTCGGATGATGAGATCCGTGAACAGTTAAAAGAGGTCATTGCAGGGGGTGCTCTTGAAAATTGTTTTCGTATGATCATGTCGGATGGAAAAATGATCCAGATAAACTGTGGAGAAAAAATCTGTTATCTTCCTTCAACACTTCTTATGACATATTCCGAATATTTTAGGGCTTCATTGAGCTTTGACAAAGACCAGACATCTTATCCGCTTTACGACTTAAGAGAAGATCAGTTTGATGTCTTTATAGAATTTCTTCGTGGAAAAGAAATGACTATAGATGAATCGAATGTTGAAGAGTATTTAGAAATAGCATCCTATTTCCAGATGACAAGTCTTGCAGGGGCTTGTGAAACACCTCTCCTGATGAAATACAAATATGATGACCTTGATGACAAGTTAAATCTCATTAAGAGGTACCCGATTATCACAGGTCGTTTTAAAGAGCATGTGGATACGGAATATGCCGACTCTCTTGACTTCGCTCATATCCTTAGCGAGTCTGATTCTTTTCAGCAGTCTCTTGAACTAGTTATATCTCTAGAGTTAGTGATATCTAGAGACAGATTAAAAGAAATGCTTATTGCTGAAATCCGTTTGTGGAAAGAACAAGATGCGGGAACAGGTGATCTTTCCTCTTTTTTCAACAAAGCATTGGAGTATCAATCACTCATCCCGACCTCTCGCATTCTTCATAAAGAATTGAAACTGGTCATTAAGTTTAGATTGGATCTTCATCCAGGGGAGCTTGAGCAGGCCTATGAATTTACTCTCCAAAATCCCACATCATTATTCGTAGATGCCCTCTATGAATATATCATCAAAAAAGAGAATGTTGATCTTGTTGAAGGGTCATTTGCTGCGGTTAAAATTGTGAAAGATAGGTTGCGTGAGTTAAAAAATGATCTTGATCTTGATTTTAAGCTATGAGCAAAACGGAATTCAATTACGAGAAATTTTAAGGTCTCCATCACAAGTCCTCAAAACACTTGAGAAAAATCCGGAAGAAGGTTCGAGCAAATAACTTTTTATTAATATCATAGAGAGTCCTGGAAGTTTCTTGATGCTAATCAAGGAAAGGGTTAAGCTTGTACGAAAAATGGAGGTATTATGGAATCAACATCAGAATTATCACTCTTTTTATCGTCATCTAGTTCGCTTGATATTTCTTCAACATCTCGTGACGTAGAATCCGGATTACACAGATACTTGTCCGTCAGTCGAATTGAAGGTAAACTTGAAAATCGAATGATTGAACAGATTGTTAAAAACAAAGAGATACTGCAGAATATTTTTGTGGGGCCATGCTTAGGTTGGA
>JAAKFL010000153.1 GCA_011065065.1 Chlamydiota bacterium
ATCTTCGCGATCTTCGCGATCTTCGCGATCTTCGCGGTTAAATTTTTAAGATATATTTCAAAAAAGAATTTTTAAACTTAGGAGTTGACTCGTATGCGCATCTTCGCAGTTATTCTTCCACGTTCATGTTGTGGTAAACAACGTCAACATCATCCAAATCCTCTATCCACTCAACCAACGCCATATTCTTCTTCGCTGTCTCCTCGTCCACATCCACCATTATCTTTGGAATCATCTCCAACGACTCTTCGTCCACCGCAAAGCCCAACTTCTCAATTTCCTCTTTTACCGCAATCAGCTCCGTTGGATCAGTCACCACAATATACATATCCTCAAGAATATCAAAATCCTCGGCACCTGCCTCTGTCGCCGCAAAAAAAAGTTCCTCTTCCACCGCATGCTGCTTGGTGAGCTTTAAAATTCCCTTCCGATCAAAATTAAAAGCCACGGACCCCGGATTCGCCACCGATCCTCCGAACTTATTCGTTGCAATGCGCATTTCAGCGGAAATTCGATTCTTATTATCGGTCATAATGTCCACAATGATTCCCACACCCCCATGACCATACAACTCGTAAGTCAGCTCGAAATAATCTTCCTGGTCAGCGCTCATCGCCTTCTTGATATTGCGCTCAATATTATCACTGGGGAAGTTGGCCGCTTTCGCTTTTTGAATGACCAGCCGTAATCTCGAATTTGATTTTGGGTCGAGACCACCCTGCTTCACAGCACTAATGATCTCTTTTGCGATGCGTGAGAAAACTTTGCCCTTTTTAGCGTCAGCGCGCGACTTCTTATGACGAATATTCGCCCATTTACTATGTCCAGCCATTGTGAATCCTTTTATCGAAAAAAACGATGCTTATTATTTTTTAACCAAATATGAGCTTCATCAAAGTATTTATGTTCCTTTTCTCGTTGCTTGAACTCCGGAGTATGCACAGAGGTATGTCCATTCTCTTTCACAAAAGGAAGGCAGACGCTGTGCAACATTTCATGATAAATGACAAATTCCAAGAAATATTCCGGAATATCAGAATGATCAAGAAGCCTATGAATTTTAACCAGCTTCAACGCGTCTGAATAGAGGCCAAAATTAACCTGGGAACGAAAACGACGTTGAAATCGACCATACCAGGTAATCTGAATATTCAGCTCATTCAAAAAATACTCCTGATTCAACCTGTCGTAGATCGGTTGAAGGTGGTAATGCTGACCGGCGGTCACCAATTCATGTTTCTTAACAACATGAGAATAATCCAACCTCTGCATTTGATACTCAATATAAGCCTTGATCGGGACCGGAAGGCTTATGTTTCTCCCCCCCTTAATATAACAGGCAAGAGCCTCCATCACATTTCTCGGAGCCTCCAAAAATATCCGATGGAGGGAAACTCGGGTGTGATCAGGTTCCCATCGCACACTCAGCATCGTCGAGTGATTATCATTGATTCTCAGTTTCAGTTTTTGACCACATGAAATTTCTAATTCTTCTTGTAACGTTGAAATCATATAAAGCGCTCCATAAAAATTCGACCCACATAAGCATTCCCTTCTTTATCTCCCTCACGAATCCAACAAGTTTGTCTTCCAAATTCACGAAAACCAAATCTCTTATATAGACGCATCGCAGGATTTTCTGCGTACACTTGAAGATGAATCAACTCGATTTTAAACTGTTCTTTTGCTTTGATCATCATTTGACGCATGAGAAAACTTCCAACGCCCTTACCTCGAAATCCATCCCCTACAATAATCCCAAATTCACACTGATGAGCCAATTTTTTGTAAGGTTGTAAATAGAGAGTTGAAATTCCGCAAGGAACTCCATTGTAAACCGCCGTCCAACTACACTTGAACTTATAGAAAGCAATCCACCTCTGCACTGCATCATCCACTTCTTCAATCGTGTCCATAGGAAACCAGCGAGCAATTTCCGGCTCCAGCAACCACTCCCGTAAATACTTCCCATCGCCCAGCTCAGTCAGGCGTATCTCCAATTCCGGAGGTAATTCATCTTTCTGATTCATAATTAACCAAACTCTTTTAAATAGGCATTCACAAAGGGATCAAGATCTCCATCCATCACCGCATTGATATTTGTCTGCTCGTGATTCGTCCGAGTATCTTTCACCATTGTATAGGGCTGAAACACGTAACTCCGAATTTGACTACCCCATTCAATTTTCCGTTTATCTCCAGATAATTTGCGAATCTCCGCCTCTCGCTCCATCACTTCTTTTTCATATAACTTAGATTTTAACATTTTAAAACAAGTTTCTTTATTTTGGAGCTGACTTCTTTCTGCCTGACAGGCAACCACGATCCCAGATGGAATGTGAGTAATCCGAACCGCTGACTCTGTTTTATTGACATGTTGTCCTCCTGCACCCGAAGCCCGGTAAGTGTCTATGCGGATATCATCGGGACGCACCTCGATATCGATATCATCTGTGATTTCCGGCGAAACATCAACTGAAGCAAAACTTGTGTGTCTGCGAGAGTTTGAGTCAAAAGGTGAGATCCGTACCAACCGATGGACCCCTTTTTCCGCTTTGGAATATCCATAAGCAAAAGGTCCGGAAAACTTCAAAGTGATGCTTTTAATTCCTGCGACTTCACCGGGCAACACATCCACTTCTTCAACTTTCCACGAACGGCGTTCTGCCCACCGTCGGTACATACGAGATAACATCAACACCCAGTCACACGCCTCTGTTCCTCCAGCCCCTGCATTGATACTCAAAAAACAGCTCTTGGAATCCAATTCCCCCGACAACATCTTCCGAATCTCAAGATCACTGATTCCCTTTTCCACAGCATCAAGCTCCGCCAATAATTCGTCAACAAGATCTTGATCGTCGGCATCATAAGCTTCGGGGATCAAAGACTGAACATCTTCGAATCGTCTTTTCAATTCGTAATAAGGCTGCGTCCAAGAACGCAATTCATTACATTCAGAAATCACTTTCTGAGCCGAAACATTATCGTCCCAGAAATCAGATTGTTCCATCTTCTGCTCAAGAATCTTGACCTGTGTTTCCTTTTGTTCCAAGTCAAAGATACCTCCACATGTGAAGGATTCGATCTTCTAAATTTTTCAGTCGTTCAACAAGTTCTTGATTCATCGGGTCCTCAAATTGAAATACAAGGCCATTATACTCGCCGGAGTTATTTCAAACAAGACCCCGGGCGATGCCCGGGGCTGTTGCAATGAAAGCCCTTCAGGCTATTAGAAGATCACGATTCATTTGATCTTAATCAACCCATCAGATATAAAGCTGTCCCTATGTACGCATACATTGTTCAAGAAAGAGCGCAGGATTACAACCTTATTTTGGATAAGCCCTTATATTATTAGGGGGTGATTTAAAAAGTATCATTCTGTATAATGTGTGTTTTCCTTTACTATATGAAAGGTTAAAATCCAAATCACTGCTGAAGAATTAGAAATCTTCAATAATTTTTTTGGATCACTTTCGGGAACAAAAACGGGTAAGATAAACCTCTTAAAAGAGGCACAAATGGAACAAGGGGCTTACCAATTGGTGTGGGATGTCCATTTGTGGAAAGAGTTAGTGAACATATGAAAACATAAGGAGATATTCATGGAAATTCAAGGAATTAAAAACACAGCATTGAAAACCCTTTCTACGATTGGAAGTGGAGCTAAAGAAGCAGTATTTTGGGCTGGGCGTCGAATCAAATGGTTAATTGATGTAGTTGCCGGATTAGAAATCCCTACAAAAATTTACAATCTTGCCGCTTATATCCTAAGAAATCTCATGAACTTAGCTTCCTGGTCAGGAGACAAGTTATCATCTGGTTCCAGTTGGAGTTGGCAAACAGCAAAAGTTGCTGGAAACTGGACATGGCAAACCATCAGTTCAATTGCAAGTTCAATCCTTGAAAATGGTAAAATTCTCACCAGCTGGACATGGCAACAAGGCCAAGTAGTTAAAGAATCAGCTCTAAAAGGTATTTCTGCCGGCGGGGCATTCATGATGACGAATCCTGGTCTTGCATTATCCGGATTCGGACTTTCTGCAGCTGCCGTAACAGTTAGACGGATGGATTGGGCAGGAACCAATCAAAATATCAACATTGCACTAGATGTTTGTACCGTTGTCGCTGCAGCCTTTGCTGGTTATGCATTAGCAGCTGCTCCGCTTCTTGTTTAATTAACTTCTTGGAGTGCGCAGGCTTGCCTGCGCACTTCTGAGAAAACACGTTTTTTACGGTCATTGCCGTGCCCGTGCCCGTGCCCGTGCCCGAACTCCGTAAAATCGTAAAAATCGGGCACGGGCACGCACACGGGCACGGGCACGATTTGTTTTCTTTACGATATTAGCGGCGATAGCCGCTTGGAGCTCCAAGAAAAGACTTATATATCATGGAAATGATACATAGGATAGGTAAAATATGGTTATTTCCCGATAGACTGGCTCGCTTCGCGTTTAAATTTCAAAGCCACATAAATCCAAAAACTTCTTAATTATTAATTAAAAAAATTTCTATTATTGAATTTTATTTTAGAAATCATTATAATTGTATTTTAAAAAACAGGAATTTTAATATGATTAGTAACTCAGTTCCTTTAATACATTTACCTGAGGAAATTAATTTACAAATTTTTTCCTACATGAAACCTTCCGAGCTCTCAACCTGTTGCAGAGTGAGGAATAGTTGGAATAATTTTTTGAAAGATGACTCCCTTTGGACCGAACTTTTCCATAAAAATAATTTTAATAGGGACATGCTTAAAGGGGGAAAAATAAAAGATTTTTTAGACAAAAAACTCTCACGACTGCTTAAATCAGGCGACGAGATTATTGACCGGATACAAAAGTTTGCCGATTCCATTCACTTTGGTAAGAATGGTGTCATCACCTGTGCTTCAATTCATGATGGCTCTCCCATCATTAAACTTACAATCATTGGGGCCCCTTCCCGCAAAGAAGAAATTGA
>JAAKFL010000154.1 GCA_011065065.1 Chlamydiota bacterium
TCCTTTAAAGCCGTATTTATCTTTGACTTTGTTGTAGATAAAATTAAAATCAATACAGGCATTAATTTTCCTCAAGATATGATCTTTGCGAATACGTTGATCGAGGTTAAGGTTTGTATAAAAAAACTTGTTCTGAACCCTTGTTTGATAGCCCATCATGATGGTAATACTCCGCTAAAGTTATAATTACAAGCACTTGAGCAGATTTATTCACGTTCAACAAGCGATATTTAAGGGTTTATAGCATAATATATAACAAATTCCTCATCATAAAATCATATTTCGACATTTTTACCCAAAATGCATTGGCCTTCATGCTTGATTTGGGCAACAGCCCGTCAAGACCGGACCCTGTTGTCTTCAGACCCCATTCCTGCTTCAAACAGCCAGGATATCCATTTGCGACGATCCCGGGCAAATTTCAGCAGAAACTCGCGTTTGTGGCATTGGTGGGTGATGTGCCGGATGTAGCCCGTTATATGTTATTGTTTGGCGCGAGGCATAATACATTCTATCACTAAGTGCGTTCATCAAGGTTTGACCCCGGCCTCTTCGAGGAAAGGCAATAGCTCCTCTTCCTCGACCATTTTTTTGCCCAACTCCTTGTCAGACATGATCAAACTCCCATTATTCAAAAAAATGCTGTAAGTGGTGTCGTGTCTTGAATTGCGAATAAGATACCATTATTCAAGATTTGGCATTCTTTCACGCTCGCTCGTTGTCTTTTTCATTCAAGCTTCAAAAGCTGACCTTTGTCGTCTTCATCCCAATCGGTTATCAATCAATATTCCAATGTCCCTTAAGCTCCCATTCTGTAATCTTTGATTATTTTCCATGAATCGCTACCCGGTAGCTTGCATTCCCAAAAAATCCAGCCATTTACCGAATTGCCCGTGATTGAGACTGCTGCAGCTGATGGGGATATAAATCTTTTTCCATTTAAAAATAGTGCCCCGTCCTTGGCCTCTGCGATAAATTCTTGACCTTTGTAAGTTGCTCTAAATTGCGCTCCATATGGGAATGTAACTCCTTTTGTTACCCATGGTTTTCCCGATGGCATTAAAGGAACATCCTTCGCCTCGATTGGATCTAAGCCGAAAAGTTCACGCAAAACATCATTTGGGGTAACCCCCTCTGTTTTACGGCGGTTGGTAATTTCTTTAAAGACATCAAAATCAATTTCAACAGTTTGCATCTCCTATACCTCCTTTAGTTCTATTAGTTTAAATAGAAGTTATAGGAGAATTTATAGCATATCTCGCTTTTTGTCAAGAAAAAAGTTTATTAATGACGGTTTATTTGTTTTTCCCTATACTTTTCAATTTAAAAAAGCGCTTCGTACGCTAGTTATGACATCACAATTCTTCACTCACCATTACTTCCAAAATTACCCAAAGAGTGCCCTTTTAATAAAGAAGGTTACAGAATGGAATATGTAACCTTTTGATTTTACATAATTTTAACGATTGTGAAATATGGATATTTGACTCTTATCTGGGTTTTCACCCTACCCTTTATGATTTGAAAATTGAGATTTTTTTCCACATTAATTCGCTCCGATCATCTGATCGCCCGCGTACGCAAGTTTTACTGACTTCGGAATAGAACCTCTCCTGACTGACAAGTGAACATGGTTGATCGTCAGCGCTCATGCGAAACATGGGGGTTTAGAGTCCGCCAAAACTTTTCCAAACCGGTTTAAAAAATTTAAATAATTCTGCGTCTCCTTAAAAATAGGCTTCCGCTCGATACCGCTTATTATGATATGATGCAAAGCTCCAAGTGCAATTTTGCGGGCTCTTCGGGGCATAGCTTTCTTAAGATCGAAATATTTCTAAATGTTCATATTTCACCTCGTTATTTTTCCTAATTCGGGGAAACCAAGTCTCCATATGCGATCTCACCAATGTGTGTCACGATTTATCAGCGACGAGCCTCTCAATGTGTTTCCTGTTGTGTTTTTCAATGGACCGATCCCAGATGACCGAAAAGCCGAGTCCAACGATTACAATTAGGAGCGCCACCTTGTATGATTCGGTTGCACCCCAATAGAAAAAGAACACAGCAGCCACGATTGAAATTCTGAGAATCCACGTGTCCCAACTTGGAGTGGGTATACCCAATGAGATATTTACCGGATAGAGGTACAGGAATCGTGTGTTGACGGAGGTGGACTGTACCGTGAACAGAAACATGAGTATGGTGAACGAGGCAATTATGTAATGATTATGTTGGCCAGCCAACAGGAAAGCGATGTTGGCAGCAAGCAGGATCCCCTGAATCGTGACTGCTGGCCACTTTTTCTCCTCCATGATATGCACTCCTTTGGGTCTTCAAGTTAATGGTGCCACACCCGCTGTGACGCCATTACAAAACCCATACCCGATTCGTCGATCTTTTGCTTGTTATGCTTTTAGGTATCGTTTGTCCCCTTGAACCCATGCAAAATGCATTGAAATTCCAGAGATTTCACCAATAGAAACCATCTCATTCACACCACTGGAGACACCATATAATGATAGAAAACGACCATAGTCCTCAAACCATTCGTCTGTCTGGCTAAATGAGTGAACCAACATAACTGCATGGCGCGCCAAGAACCGATTTGCTTCAATCACCGCAGATGCACTTCGGTGAAGCAGTTGATATCGAATCTCTCCGGGGAGCTGGCCTTCAATTCCGAGCTGTTCACACAAGAAGGCGAGACGCTTCTTTTTGCCAGGAGATGATTCCGGACCCCACTCATCAATGGTGGGGCCAAATGATTCTGAGACTTTCCCTTCCACCGCGATAGAAATGAGATCCACATTTGCCCGCGCGAGCACCCATACGTCACTCTGTGATGGGCGTGCCCCACCTGGTAAGGGAACTTGATGCTCGGGGATTACCAAAAGCGCTTCAATCCCATCGAACTCAGAGGCTTTGGATAATACCGCTCTTACCTCGGAAGGCAATCCATCAGCTTCTTGCCAACAATATGCCAGTGCTCTTGCTGAGTATCCAGATTTCCATTGCTTCTCTGGATCTGCTAAAAGGTGCTTCCAATCTTCTACGTTAAATGCTGGAATGTAAATCTTTCCCATATGTTATTCCCTTGAACACAGGATGTCGGTTGTCAAATAATTCATCGTTACTAATCTTCGATGCGCTCTGGTGGGAAGCCGCGGAAATGATTAGGTCTTCTTTCGCCAACTGCGCCAAAGAAATCCTTAAAAATATCCAGAAGCAATTGATTCACATCTTTTACCGACCAGCGCATAAGCATATGACGTGAACGAATCTCTGATTGGTGAATGGGTCCCCACAAATAATCAGGGCGGAAAGCGTTGCCCATCTCCATCTTAAAACCCTTTACACCAACTGCACCAGCCTCAATAATGAGCGGAAGTTTAAGCCTTAATCTCCCCTTCGCAACCTCCAAATAATGTTTCAGCCCCGACTCAAATAGTTCCTCAAAGCTGAATGAAGGAATTGTCTTTTCTCTAGCCAACAATGTTGTATCTAAGCCCCAAATCTCGCGATTTGGAAAGATCTGGGATGTTGTAAAAAGATCTTGTCCAGCAAAAGAGTATGTAATCCCACCATATGCGTTTCTATCCCAACTCGCCCCATCGAATCCGCTTTGTCGAAGTGGTTTAATTTTTATACCGAATATGATATCTTTGATTTGATCACCTCTTAGCGGTTTCGTAACAATTGTCGGTATCGCCCGAAGGTAGAGGATAGGCACAGCTCGATAAGTGATCTGATTGTCTGACAGTTCTGCGAGGATTTCACTTTCTTTAGAGTACTGTGCGGGATTACCTTGAGTTGGAGTTTCTTCATGTCTATCAATATTATTGTCAGTACGACGTTCTTTCGCTCCGTCAAGACATTCTCGCAAAGCGTCCTTCAGGTCATCCGATAAAGGGCTTTGTATTCGCGGGTAATCCTCTTTTGTCGAATCTGGCTTGAGGGAATAAATAATTGGTCCATATTTATGCCTTAAATCAAACGGGAGACTCTCACGGCTTCCATAAGCGCTGTTGAGAACCATTAGAATCCCTTCATCTCCAATCTTCGCTAATGCGTATCCCAGTTCTATCGCTACGTTTGGATTCATAATACGCTTTTTACGGGGGGTTTTGCCAACCGGCGTTACATCCGCAACGAAAACTACACTTTCCCGTATCTTTTTCAGGATCGTATTTGCAAGATCGGGCGAACCCGGCACCCCCTTCCTGTCGTAATCTAAATGCAATTTACGATCTAGTCGATCCGGCTCTTCGATCTGTATTTCATCACGAAGCTCTTCGATCGCTTTCTCAAGTGCCTTTCTGACAAAATTACGGCCTATTTCATCGGGAGAATCACTTTGCCAAGACCAGAAAATCTTCAATTTTTGCTCCTAAAATTATGTTCGGTACATAAAAACAAAAGGTAATTTAGTAATATTATTCAACCCCAAGTGCTTTGAATGCAGCATCAACCGGATCAGAATAAAAACTGGTTTGGAACTTGGCAAAAAGTTCACCAGGGATCGTTTGGATATCGCCTACGCTGCTCATGGGGATCAGAATCTTTTTGGCCCCTGAATCGAATGCGACCTGAAGGATCTCAGCTAGATTTGTGGCCTGAACGATGGTTCCACCGAGGCTCATATCGCCCAGAACGACCATCTGGCTGCGCAGGGGTTTACCCATCAAGCCTGAACAGAAAGAAATGAAGCTGCATAGGGTCAATGCGGTTGCTGCTCCGGTATTGTGGATTTCTACGATGTGGAGATGGTAATCGTGGTCAACGACCTTACTCATCGAGCTGACTCTCGAGATATTGGCTTTGAAATAATCAAATGCGATTTTAATGGCTTCTTTGGTCTTGGTGTTTGACCCAGAT
>JAAKFL010000155.1 GCA_011065065.1 Chlamydiota bacterium
CGTGAGCTACGTTTCGACATTGGAATGCTGTCCGAAAGGGTCGCAAAAGTTGTCGATTGGTTGCAACAAAATGAAGAAACAAAAGGGCTTAGGATCGGAATTTGTGGTTCCAGCACAGGGGCTGCGGCGGCTCTTGTAGCGGCTGCATTGAGACCGGGTCTGGTTCATGCTGTGGTTTCTCGAGGTGGCCGCCCTGATCTGGCTGGGAATCATCTCCCACAAGTGCATAGTGCCACACTTTTGATCGTGGGTGGTGACGACACGATTGTGATAGGGATGAATGAAGAGGCCTTTGAGCTTCTACAATGCGAAAAAAAACTTTCCATTGTCCCTGGAGCCACACACCTCTTTGAAGAACCTGGGACGCTTGAGGATGCAGCACAACAAGCCCAAGTGTGGTTTCGGGAGCATCTTGCATGATCATCGGGTTTATGGGCGATGTGATGATCGGCCGGTTGGTCAACCAAAACTTGGAACAGGTTGAGTCCACTTATCTTTGGGGCGATGCGCTTCCGGAAATTCTCCAGACAGACTTAACCATTGCAAATTTAGAAGCGGCATTGACACACAGCACACAGCGAGTGGAAAAAGTCTTTAACTTTAAATCTCATCCAAAAAACGTTCAAACTCTTCTTGACGCCGAAATTGATGTGGTGAATTTAGCGAATAATCACGTCCTAGACTACTCTGAGGAAGGGCTCTTAGAAACTCTAAACACATTAGATAAAGCCGGAATTCAACATGTCGGGGCTGGAAGAACCTTGAATGAAGCATCTGCTTCGCTCATTATCTCCATTCAAGATCTCAACATTGGAATTTTAGGTTTTACAGACAATGAGCCTACTTGGGAAGCAACTCCTGATAGTCCGGGAACAAGATATGTGGATGTTGGAGATCTCGAGAAAGTCAAAGAGGATATCACCACTTTACGACAGCAGGTTGATATCTTGATCGTCAGCTATCACTGGGGCCCCAACATGATCCAAAGACCAGAACGATCATTTGTTCGTTTTGCACATGAACTCGTTGAATTGGGAGTCGACATCTTTCATGGTCATAGCGCTCATATATTTCAAGGAATTGAATACTTTGATCGGAAGCTTATTATGTATGACACAGGGGATTTTGTGGACGATTATTATGTGGATCCATTTCTCAGAAATGACCGTTCATTTTTCTTTAAAGTTCAGGTCGACAAAAATGGAGTCCAGGGAGTGGAGCTCATTCCGGTTCTTATTTCCAATTTTCAGGTGAATCTGTCGGAGGATGAAGAGACGGTCAGTCGGATGCAAGGGCTATCTTCGGAGTTCAATACTCACTTAGAACTTTTTGAGGGAACTTTACGATTAAATAGATAAAACCACTGGTTTTTTCCAGATCCAAAGAGGTTCAGCGATAGTTTTTGAGCTTGTTACCCCTCCTTTTGTCATGGCATATCCGACCACTTTAATAAATTGATATTTCAAACTCTTCATCTTTCGGATTAATGGTCTATTAAGATCGAAAAATAAATCATTATTCACTTGATAAACATAATGCTTTTCTAACAAAGAGTTCACTTTTTTCTTCTTGTGAGACCGAACCTTGACATCATCGATATTGATAGCTAAGTATCCCCCTGGACGCAACACTCGATCACATTGTTCTAACATTTTCATAAAGAAATTATCTAACCAAGAAGGAAACGAGATGTTGTCGTCGCAATCACCATGGGAATTACGATGAATGTATTGCAAAGATGATTCCTCTCCTTCATACAATTCCGTAGTATAATAAG
The DNA here is from genome assembly GCA_011065065.1 of Chlamydiota bacterium. GTDB lineage: Bacteria > Chlamydiota > Chlamydiia > Chlamydiales > SLFE01 > JAAKFL01. The sequence continues at coordinate 1,778 of JAAKFL010000155.1, forward strand.
GAGGTGAGGTGAAGATAATATCTGCTAATTCTAAGTAAGGGGTGACATCAAGCTTTTCGATTGGAGAATTGATGACGCTAATCATCTTTTCTGGAAAGTTTTTGCTTAAAAGTTTTGTTAACTCATTTATTTTTGATAATATTTGATCATTTGCATCGTTGTAGATGTACTGGATGACTCTTTTGTCTCCCATTGCTCCTACCATACGATCTCCCCAACCGCCGCAAGGATCAAAAATGGTTAACTCATTTAGGGTCACCCCTGTAATAAGAGATATAAGATCTAATAGTGCCGTGACAGATTCAGGTGCGTGTTGTGATGCCATACCTGCTCTCAGATGAGCTTCACGGATCTTGTATATGGGAACCAGAATTTTTGACTCTTTGGTTTCTTTCGGGAGCATTTTATGGGCCCTTATAAGAGCCTTTCTAAACGTACTGTAACGGGGATTCTTTTGATCCCATCGCCAAAGAGGGGAGCGAGTAACACCTTGTCCTGTTGCAACCCTCATTCTATGCAAAGCAGTAAAATGATTGGAAACCCTCCGTCCGTATGGGGTAAAGTTGGCTTGGATGACATATTGCAATTCTGATGTATCCTCAATGAATTCTTTTGGCCCTTTGCCGGAGAATGTTGTCCATTGCTTCTGCTTTAAAAGACCGATTCGAGACGCAGGAGTACTTATTCGATTTGCATATTTAATCAATTCCTCTTCTGGAGAAACCTTCTTCCACAGGGGGAGGGGTAAATTTTGCTCAAATGTGATTTGCGTTATTGAAGCAGCTATAAGTACACAAGGACAAGTTTCTGGGGATTTTTTTCTTGCTCGACATTCTTTAAATTCTTTTTCTCCTAACAGATTAAATAAAAACTTCAATTTACCCACAGTCAATTGAATTTCACCTTTTTTATTGAAGATAAAATTTGATAGATTGAAAGATTGACTTTCAAATATTTTATTGGCTTTTTTAGCCAGTTGATCGATTGTGTCGAACGTTTTTTCCCTTTCCGTCTCATTTTCGAATATTCGTTTTTTCGGAGAGGTCAGATTTCCATCGTTTTCAGGATTTCGTTTTAGACTCAATTCTGGAGGGATCTCAGATGGGGCAGGAGGTAGGTGATAGAGTTTTTGCCACTCTTTGACATCTATCGGTTCTAGAGCCAGTGATCCACTGTTGTTTCTATTTATTTTTATATAACTATTTTCAGAAGAAATATTCAATTTTTAAAAAACCTTTTGTTAATTTAATAATCATATAAAATTTAATGAATTTTGTAAATGTAATATTTACAACAAATTTAATTAATCGTACTTTTGTTTTTTAAACCTTATGACTAGATTTTTTATCCTGCTTATCCTGTTTTTTTTCGGACGTGAAAAACAGGATAGGCAGGATAGAAAGGATTAACAGGATAATTTGACTAAAAGCGGAGAGTTATTGATTATACTCAGACATGATCTCAACCACATCGTCATCCTGCGTCGACATAAATTGCTCATAAAATTGCCCCACAGCCTGAAACATCGGCGGAGTCGAAAGACACACGGTATCATCCACCATCTCTCGAATCTCAGCATAAGTGTCCGTCGGAGATACAGGAATCGCCGCCACAATTTGTTTTGCCCCCTCGGCTTTGATCGATTTGATGGCGGCTTTCATCGTTGATCCTGTCGCCAACCCATCATCGACAATGATGACAACCTTGTCTTTCAAGTCTCTGGGAGGCATTCCAGGTCGATAAAGGATCAACCTGCGCTGTGCTTGTTGTTTTTCGTATTCGACAGTCTCTTTGATATATTCATCGGACACTGCAAGGTAGTCAATGGCCTCTTTGTTGAAGATGCCTTCTCCCGTTTCCGTAATGGCCCCAATGGCAAACTCAGGGTTCATGGGGGCTCCGATTTTTCTTGGGCAGACAACATCTAAGGGTAAATCGAGCCTTTTCGCCACTTCCACTGCCAGGACAACTCCGCCCCGAGGAAGGCCGATCACAATTCCATCAGGAACTTTTTCATAATTGAGAAGGTGTTCAGCGAGTTGACGACCCGCATCCGTCCGATCTTTAAAATACATGGTTAACTCTTGCTATAAGTGCCCATCAGGACTGTTTTTCCTAAAATATGCCCTTCGATTTCAGTTTCCACATCTTTCTTCGTGGAGTTGGGGCTGATGTCTAGTTGCGTGTCCAATGCATACAGTTTAAAGAAGTAGCGATGAGTTCCCGATGGGGGACAGGGTCCACCATATTCATTGCGGCCCCAGCTGTTTTTTCCTTGAACTGCATCAGAGGGAACACTGTTTTCTGAAATTTCTTCCGTTGAGGAAATGTTCCATATCACCCAATGGTCCCATGTGCCCATTGGAGCATCGGGGTCGTCCATGATGAGAACGAGGCTTTTTGTATCAGGGGGGACTCCCTTGATGAGTAACGGAGGATTCACATCCTTACCTTGACAAGTGTATTTAGCAGGGATCTGCTGTTCATGCACAAACGCAGGGCTTTGAAGATTAAAATCATCCATTTATCAACACCTCTTCTAGTTTTTCCGTTTTTGTAAGATCTCTGACAACACAGTTTTTTGGAGCTCCGTTTTTAGACAATAAGATTTGCCAAAGCTGTAAATGTCGAGCTTTAAAAGCCCCAGAACATGTCAATAAATAGTAAGCCCACATCCGCTTAAACTTTTCGGTATAGCTTTCTTTAAGAACGGGCCAGTTCTGATTAAAGTTATGATACCAGGCGATAAGAGTTTTGTCGTAGTCTGGACCAAAGTTGTGCCAATCTTCCATAATAAATTGACCTTCGATCGATTTTCCTATTTGTTTGATGGAGGGAAGCATACCGTTGGGGAAAATGTACTTATTCATCCATAGGTCCCCCATAATTGTTGATTGGTTGCCTCCGATAGTGTGGAGTAGAAATAATCCATTCTCTTTTAGAGATTTGTGAACCACATTCATATAGCTCTGGTAGTTTTTTAATCCCACGTGCTCAAACATCCCGATCGAGACGGCTCGGTCAAATAACCCATTGAGATGTCTGTAATCCTCGATGCGAATTTCAATTGGAAGGCCTCGGCAACGTTCAGTCGCAA
>JAAKFL010000156.1 GCA_011065065.1 Chlamydiota bacterium
TAAATCACCACAGAGGTCGCAGAGAACTCAGAGAGAATCTCATTATTTCTTTCTCTGTGTTCTCTGCGACCTCTGTGGTGAAATTATATTTTATCAACAAATTTTCCAGCGGGAATTGCTGCATAAATACAATCCTTTTATCCCGTTTGTTTAGAATAGGATAACAGGATAAAGTTGATAGGGTACTAGTTTGTTGCAGGTGTCACCAAGGAATACACAAAATCCTGATCAACCTCATTAAGATTAAAAATGACATATTCAGAATATTGTAAAATATTTGCAGCTGCAAGCTCTGCAAACTTTTTATTAGCGAAATAACCCATGGCTACACGGGATACTCCACTTCGATAAAAATTCACGGCGGCAAGCATATAGGGTTTTTCGGTAGTTTTGACACGACTATAATCTCTTACAATCTTAGAATGAATTTTAACATCACTCTCGTTAAGAATCTCTTGATGAAAAGGCCTTTCAGCATTTAAATGGTACATCAATTTAACGATCGGACAATTTAATTTATCAAGGATAAGACGAACCCGACTTTGACCAATATGTGGGAAATCAAAAACAGTATACTCTTTAAGCAAAACATCCGAGACATCCTTATTTAAATATTCTAATTTGGCACCATGATTACTTGATACATTCATTTTTCATTCCTTCTCGTTAATTAAGTTACTTTGCGGGTAAGATGTTATCACTTCGCGATTTTTTTTTGAAGTCCTTTTATCACAAAAAAATCCTGTCCATCCTGACTATCCTTCTATCCTGACTACATGTGCTAAAAAAAACAGGATAAAAGGATAGTCAGTAGTTATTTTCTGACTGTAGTCCTAAGAAGGCTGACAGTAATATTCCCCCATTTTAACCCAAAAAATTCAAATAATAGCATAAAAACCTAAAAAACCAGTTATAAATTAATAGTGTTTATTTTTTATTTTAATTAAAATTTATAGTATAATTAATAAACAAACTCTCAATTTAATTAAGTAACTATGAATATTTCAAATAATCAAGCATTTGAATTCTATACTACTGGAAACCAAGGGGTTAGGGTCGATCTTGTTAAAATTAACGACATGGACATCCAACCAGATCAGATCAGCCCTGAATTACGAGAGCAATTATCCAAAATTCTTCAAGAAGTCTTCTCAGATACTTCATTGGATAAACGTTTAACGGAGATTAGCATCCAAGCAGAGTCTAAGGGGATCATCTATCATATTGAATCGGGTCCTATGGCGACCGTTGGACAAATCGATGATCCGAATCTTGCTAAACGGTTCATGAAAATCAGACAAAAAGCTCTGAAGTCCAGACCATCAAAGGATTGGAGAATGACTCGTAAGTGGTCGGACAGGTCTCATGTAAAAACTCTTTTGATGGATTCTGTAGGAAATTTGTTTAAAGGGGCCTTCTATCAATTATTTGGTCGGGAGGATGAGGAGAATAAAATCCCGTTAATTCATGACGAGTACTCTTTAAAAGGTCCCCATACAATCAGAGATGATCCCGGAAAGCACATCAAACAAGAATATAAAATTGCTGGCGTCTCTTATGGCACAGAATCAATTGACAGGATGGACACTCTGGCATTGCATCGCAAGATCCTTGAAAACGAATTAAACAAATTAATGCAACAAGAACCTTTTGATGAAGATCAAATTAAAAAAGTGATCCAAGAAATTGATAAACTCAATGATTATGAAATGTCTCGCTTAGCTCTCGGGAAACCGACCACTTGGGTCAGGTCACAGGATTTTCGTGAAGAGTGTCGCCGTTCGAGTTACGAAAATGCTTGTCATAGTGTTCCCCTTGGCGCGCCAGTAAATTTAAGAATGCAGAAGATGACCAATTCTGAAGGGGAAGTTTTAAGTCAATTGGCGAGATTAGGAGCGATCACAAATCCTGGTATGGGGTGGTTTTCACTTGAAGAGCTCGAAGAGATACGAAGTGAATTTAGAGATTCCGGAACAAGTGATCGTCTTTATAAACTTACTCGAACAATGGAAAGGTTTTTTGAAGATCCTCCCCCATCTTCCATTTTGGAAACCATGAAATTAAAAGTTTTGGGCACGAAACCAAAGCTACGGGGAGAAAGATTGAACTCTGCTTTGAAAGCGCAGCTGTTACTCTATACAATCAAAAACAAAGCGATTGATCAAAAGGATTTCAGCTTGTTGGATGAAATGATTGAACAACAAAAAACTGATATGAGAAGGCAAATGCTTCAGTATGTCTATACTCAAGTGGGGCACAACATGGACAAAATAGACGCAGAACAGGCATTTAATATCTTTCATGTTTCACTCCTCAATTTGCATACGCGCAATCTTGACTCATCGGGATGGATGCATGATGAAAAGGTGGCATTTAGGGATTTTCGAAGAATCATGAAAGAGTTCGATGGAAAAACTCTTGTTTTTGGAAAAGAAGGACCTTTGGTGGACGGAGATAAGATCTATTTACCCTTCCATGCACCAGGTGTTGAGGAAGGTGCCGAAGTTAAGCTCAACACATTTATCTTCAATATTTCTCCACAAGGAGATATTTACAATGACGGTCTTCAGCTTGAACACAATAATCACGAAATAGGCAGATTAAGAAATCAGTTTCCAGACTTTTTTAGCGAAGACAGCAGAAGTGAAAAAAATGTCAGGAATCGGTTGCAAGGAGGAAAAAAGACTGGGTATTCAATAGCAGAAGACTTTTCTGAATATTTATTGCAAGAGGCCAATAAACGGAACGGAGTCATTGGGCTTAATTGCGCCTCAGGAAAAGACAGGACTGGATTTGTTGCAGCGCGATTGATGTTAAAGATACTCACTCCTTTTTTGCCAGATCGTTTCAATCCATTCTTAAGCAAAATCCTAAGAAGTGATTTCCCTGCAACCCAAGTGGTGGAGGATAATTTACCTAACATCAAAGTATTAAAAATTCATCCTGTCACAGCCATTAAAGAAGGTATTCCAGGCTATTCAAAAATTGACACTATTCGATTTCTATCCAAGCAAATATTCAGTAGGGTCTTTTCAACAATACCTGTCTAATCCAACAATTCTTATTTTTTATTCACAGAGAAACACTGAATGTTTAAAATAATTATTATCACAATTCCTTAAAACCTTGACATAAAATGACTTAATTCGTAACATACTAAAGGCAACCGACTTAACGAAGGGGTTGCCAATGTCATTTATAAATAAATTTTTTAATTATTTTCTATTATCTCTAATAGTTCTGACGCCCTTAACGGGAAAAACGGACTATCTTATCGAGAACCAGTCGAAAGCGTTCGATACGGCGCTGACGATCTCTGATCAAGGAATTTTAAAACAAAAAGACAACGGATTTGTCTATCTGGATGTTGCCAATGAGTTCATTAACTCTGTGGCGACATTGATTGATCTCCCTGGTGAGCTCAGGTCTCCACCAACAGCCACAAGGTCGGTCGGAGCCCACATCAGCGTCTTTTATGAAAAAGAAGAGATCGCGCCTCTGGAGCTTGGGAGCACATTTTCGTTTGAACCAAAAGACATCAGAAGCTTTACTCTCCACACAAGAGATGGCTTGAAAAAACTTTGGCTACTAGCCGTTGATTCTCCTGATTTGGAAAATCTCAGAGAAAGCTATAATTGTTCTTCAAAGCTCAAAGGCCATGATTTTCACATCACCCTTGGAAAGCAAATGCCCTCTGCACCAGAAGGCTGGAAGAATGTTGAAGTGATTTCTCCTCTCAACTATCTGGATCAACCATACGAAGGATTGTCCAGCGAAGGAGATTTTAACACGGTCGAAAACAATGCATTGCAAGAAATCGCAAAGCACGTCGACAATGTGGCACAGCTCAATTTGAAAAATAATGGCTTTGTCTATCTGGATGTCGATGATCGGTATGTAGAAGAAATGACCGAATATTTACCCGTGACGGGTGACTTTAAAGTCTTATCCACGGGCCCGAGGAAAATGGGAGCTCACATCAGCGTGATCTACGAAGATGAAATGATTGGCCATGAAATATGGAACCTTTCTGAAGCAGGTCAGTGGTTCACTTTTCAGGTCAAAGAATTGCGCTATGTCGACAGAGGAGCCAAGCGTCTTTGGCTGCTGGCAGTAGAAGCTCCGGGTTTAGAGCACCTTCGCACCCAATATGGCTTAAAGCCCAAGCTACAGGGTCACGACTTCCATATCACCCTAGGATATGAAAGCCTCGTGGAAGCTGCATGTGAAGAAGAGAAAGACGCCGCATAAATAAAAAGCTTCTTGAATTCTTTTCACAGAGCCCTAGAAATGGAGCCCATTCCTACATCGGGTCAGTAACTGAGGGCTGAAAGCCCGGTATATGACAGCCCAGTCTGTAGCGAAGCGGAGGGCTGGGTGAAAGGAGAAAAATTCATTGAGCCCCGAAGGGGTGACACAGGAGTTCAAGTGTCACCCCTTCGGGGCTCAATAATTTTTTTGCACATTTCCCAGCCCTCCGCTTCGCTACAGACTGGGCTGTCATATACCGGGCTTTCAGCCCTATATTGGCAAAAGTTTTAAGGTATCATCGAGGAAATTACAGTGGGTAAAATCATCAACAATCTCTGTGCTATTCTCTGTACCTCTCTGTGAACAAAATCTCGGTCCAAGTCACAAATTTTGTATCATGGGCCTCGTTTTTCTGAAAATCCATGAAAAACACCATAAAAATGTGATTTTTCTCTTTTTATCGTGGTAATCAGGGTCAATTTTTCAAAAAAGATAATAAAAAACAAAAAAACCTTAATTTATTTAACTATTATTAAATAGTTAATTATAATAATTTTATTAAATTAAAATAATTTGTTATAATTATAATATAATATGTAACTAGTAATAATTT
>JAAKFL010000157.1 GCA_011065065.1 Chlamydiota bacterium
TTCGCGATCTTCGCGGTTAATTTTTAAAGCCACCATAATCCAAAAAAATGATATCATTAAACAACTGATGGAAAGTTATTTAGCTAAAGAAATGCTAAAGTCGAGTCTGTGCCTCTGTGGTTATATTACTCATGAAGCCCTCAATCCTGGCACGGAATTTGCTTAATAATTATATGAAGCGAAAGCACATAATTTTAAGGTATTTAGGAGCTAATATGCATAATTTGTCCAGGATAGAAGAGTGTTACCAAAGATTTATTCAGCAAACGGCACATTTACTACCAGATGGCACCATCGAAATAAACCTTAAGTTACTGAGGGACATGGACTTATTAAATTTTCAAGACCAGGAATCCGAAGATGATAGGCTAACCCGCTATTTTCATGTAGTTGAAACAAAGGAAAAGATTACTCTGATTAACGAAGAATTCATCGTCTGGATTGTTCCCAATCAGAATGAAAATGCCCAAGCGACGAACATCCTGATTTCCCTCAACAAAGAACCACTCCCCGTACTCGAAGTCGCCTATTTTGCTTCCGGAGTCTACAACACATCAAATCTGGTGCTAAAAGTACTAGAAAATCTGCTCAATGAAATCCATGAGAATGAATTGGTGATTAAGTCTTATCAGGAGGCAATTTAACAGTAAAGCATCCAAATCATCACTTCCGAGACACCCTCTTAATCAAAGTCAGAATGTTGGTTTCTCCCCTTCGATCATATTCAACACGGTCCATCAACTCCATAATGAAATATGTGCCGTATCCCCCTATCGTGGGATTCGTTTCAAACGATTTAACCTGAAACTTTTTTGAGTTAGAAAGAGGATTAAAGGGAATCCCACAATCGATGATCGTCACACGCAATTCATCCTTTCCCAGCCCTGATAGTTTAATTTGAATGGAACCTTCTTCTTCATCTGGGTAAGCATATTCGATGATATTGACAAGAGCCTCTTCAGATGCCAATTCAATTCTTGAGAGTGGTGTCCCAGAAAATCCCACATTTTTCGCATGCATTTTGATAAAACGTAACATAGGATAAAGGCTATCCAAATTAGCTTCGAAAGTCTTAATAACCTGTTGTCCAACCGACATAGCACACTCACCAGGCATTAGAGATATAATCGACAATCTTACGCGCTAAGGCACGATTCAAAGGCTTCGCTACTGCGTCAATAGCTCCGTCAATCTCAGTCACTTGACCCAGCGAAAATACATTGACAGCATCACGACTTGAGTTAAATTCATGATCAAAATCAGCATGCGCACGAATTCGACTTGGGCCTAACACAACACACCCCCGACACGCATCCACAAGCTTTATTTCAGCCGTCACAAAACGACGTGTTTCCGCTGGAACGAGAGTCTCTGTAACATCCCCTTCTTTGTCTCTATCATACCGGAATCCAATATTTTCATCATAATATTCGATCAAAGTGACGCAGAGAATCGCATCAGGATGGCAGGGATCATATGTGTAAGCCCCTGATGCTGAAAGTGTGTGAATTAATTCGGAAGTAAAAGCTCCTGTGGCATCACCTTCTGCAAAAGGGACAAAGACAGTGTGGTACTTATCTGAAATCTCATTATAACCAAGCCGATAGCCACAACTTGGGAGAAAAAAGAGAAGAATTAGTAGAAAGTACTGAGTCTTAACCAGATAAATTCTCATCAGCGGCAACATCCACATCTAACGCCATCATTCGTCGACGACACTGTTCTGCGACAGCCGTGTCGGGGAATTGTTGGAGGGCGTTTTGATAATAGATAACTGAAGCTCCTGTTTTTTTACACCTTTCAAAAAATTGCCCTGTATCGTAAAGACCCTTAGCAAATGTCTCTTTCACCTCTTGAACGAAATAACGCGCTTCTTCCAATCTCTCTTCTGAAGGGAAATCATATTCAAATTTTTTAAAATTCAATTGTGCCAAAGCTAAAATGTCAGGATTTTGAAATTCTTTATGGGCTTGGTCGAGGTATAATCGAGAAATCAACAGGTAACTTTCGGGAGCTTTCTCATGTTTTGGAAAACGTCTGATCAATGTCAGATACGCTTCCACACTTTCACGATAATCTCCATTACCCCAAAGCACGGCGGCTTTCGACGTGAGAGCTTTCGCTGCAAGAGAATGACAAGGGAACGAAGTAATGATCTCATCGTAAATTTCAATGGACTGTTCGGTAGCGGGTAGCCAAGCGGGTAGCATTTTTGATCCGTAAATATGACGTTTGGCTCCGGCTCTAAATTCCTCTGCAATCAGAAATTTGTATTCAATGGCATCTTCAAGATATTCAGGATTATTGGAGCTCTTCAGGTAATTGGAAAACGCTGTATTCGCAAATTCATGCTCACCGAAGTAATAATAGGAGACTCCAAGATAGAATTTTGCATTTTCACAGCAAGGATGATCAGGAAAATTTATCGAGACGATGTGAAAATGTCGAATGGCATGTTTCCAATCATGATAGTGATAGGCTTCACAACCATATTGATAGTGTTCTTCCACAGAACATAACGCGATATCATCCGGATCGACAATCCTCCCTTTATGATAGGTAAGACCGGCATCGATCTGGGAGAGTGGAAGTATCAATGAAATGGCCACGAAAAAAAAGTTTTTTAAATTCATAAAATCACCTCGGTATTAGACATTAATAGAGTAATCAAAACCTTTTCTTACTGTCAAGGAGAATTAGATGGGGGTGGGTGGATTTAGCGTCCTCGCTATTTTCACAGGATAGACAGGATATTAAAGATAAACAGGATTCGTAAATAATTGATTATAAAGTACAAAAATACTTAATTGTTGTTTTGAATATATTTCAGGTTTGGTATAAATGGTGGCCTCACATAGTGTAGAAATAGGAGAGAATTAGGAAAAATATGTTTGATCTCTTGAACGGACTGGCTGTAGGACTGGCTATATCGGCTCCTTTAGGGCCGATTGGGATGTTGTGTTTAAATTACGCATTTACCCAAGGTTTTCGGCTGGCTGTCTTTGCTGGATTAGGAGCTGCCGTTGCCGACACGATTTATGCGAGCATCACAGGATTTGGGCTAACTTTTTTGAGTGAATGGCTGTTGGAACACTACCTGATTTTTGGGATTTTTGGAGGTCTTTTTTTGATTTATTTAGGATATCGCATTTTTACATCAGCACCCATTGAACGCATCGCCACGGTCACTCACACCAACGAACTTCAAGCTTTCCTATCAACTCTTCTTTTCACGATTTCCAATCCCCTCACATTAATCGTTTTCGCCACATTATTTGGATGTTTGACCACAACAGAAAGAATCCGAACACATCTGGAAACTTCTTTTTTGGTGATCGGAGTTTTTGCGGGGTCGATGTTGTGGTGGACGATACTTTCGTTGACTGCGAGTCTTTTGAGATCAAGGATCAATATCAAGATTTTAAATCTCGTCAGAAAGGTTGTCGGAACAGGGATTATGAGTTTTGGAGCTTTCTTTATGCTTTATACTTTCCGGTAATTTATGCCAAATTGACTTATAATTTTAACCGCGAAGATCGCGAAGACCGCGAAGATGCGCGAAGAAGTTAATTCAATTAAATCAATCTTCAGAAAAATTATATATTTTAAAAGTACATCTTCGCGTATCTTCGCGGTCTTCGCGATCTTCGCGGTTAAAAAAATAAGATGCTTTGATGCTTTCATCTTCGTGGTTGAATGGCCCCAAATAATCGACAATCTCTCTCCATCACACCACACGGAACCTCCTCAGAATCCAGCGTCTTAGGATCTACGTATAATAGCTTGTTGATTGCCACAAAATAGATACTCCCGGAAATATTAATGGGAATTCTATGATTCACATTTAACGGGTGATGTTTGAATTTCTGATAAAACTCCGATTTTACTGCAGAATTTTCATCAGGTATGGGATTTCCGAATCGACGAGTATAAGTCACGAACACATTACTGATAAGAGGTAAATCATCAAGCCTCTCGTTTATCATTGACACCGTTGCTGATTCTCCAAGAGCTTTATATAATGTTCTTCTTTGAGCACTACTCAAAGCAATTTTCCCTTGAGCCACTCTTGGATTCGACTTAACGGGAAGAATCATTTGCTTTCCGAAGTTATTAATCACACAGCATAAATCTCCCTCGTTAGCAGTCATATCTGCAGGGCTTAAACAAATGGTATCTTGTAAAGCTATAGAAGAGTAAGGTGCTTTTACAACGGGCATGTCAAAAGAATTTGTGACCGAAAAATTCATGTTAGATCTCCTTTAATTTAGCCTGAAAGGCTTAAACTGCAACAGCCCCGGGCATCGCCCGGGGTAAATATCATAGTTACATAGCAGCCTGTAAGGCTGCAAGATTATCGTGACAACCATATCTTGCAGCCTTACAGGCTGCTATGAATAGGTCATCCTTTCCCCGGGCATCGCCCGGGGCTGTTGCAATTTAAGCCCTCCGGGCTATTAAATCCATAAATACAATGATATATTATCACACAAAGTATTGATTATCTGCAATTAATGTGAGTTAAGTTGACGCTTAAACGAAGAATGCAATCTTCACGGTTAAAAAAAGAATTTATGACTGAAAAATTCATGTTAGACTCATTTTTTTATTGAAGAAGGGTCCCTTCAACTCCAGGAAGCTTCTTCAATTTGTCTTGAAACTTTTTATTGACGTCCAATCCCCACGGATCTTTGATTTGAAGTGAGGCTAAGGTTTGACTATTTCGATTAAAGTCAATTTTGACTTCTGTGGATCCTCGGCTTGTATCAAACAACTCTTTGAGTTCTAAAACATGGGAATGTCGAAATTTGTCGATGTTCACCTCTATCTGAAAGTGCTTAGGTTCTTTCATCT
>JAAKFL010000158.1 GCA_011065065.1 Chlamydiota bacterium
TTTGCAAGGAATTTCGTGATGATTATGGACTGAATGGACTGAATGGCAAGGAAATTGCATAAAGAAATTTCTTGATACAATTTCTTGACGTTTTATCCTGTTAATCCTTACTATCCTGCCTATCCTGTTTTTCACGTCCGAAAAAAAACAGGATAGGCAGGATAATAAGGATAGTAAGGATGGACAGAATATGAGAATCTATCCTGTCCATCCTTACTATCCTTTTATCCTGTGAAAAATTCTCCTTTTGGACACGGACATGGTTTTATTCTAACTCTTATTGCGGAAACCAATCACCTTCTCATAAATCTTCAAAAGATGATCGACTCCGTTCATCGCCTTATGGGGCTTCTCTTCCGGAGGGATCCCATACCTTTCTGCGATGCTGTCCTTTGACAAGTAATAAGAAATGTTCTCTCTTTCTCCCTTCACAATCTCTTTTCTTTCCAAAGCAAAGACCATACTGGCTAAATCAAGCCAATGATAGGGAAATTGGTTGGCACCCTGTTCATCTTCAGACAAGATTTGCGCAAAAAATGGGCAATCAAATGAAGGATTTTGACAAAGAAAGTAGGCATTCCGTCGGCTAATTTCATGTTTTTTGAAAAGCTGAGTGATCTCAAATGCCACCTCTTTTCGGTCTTTTCCCTTTTCAGTCACATCCTGCCAAGTAAATCCATTCACCTCAAGAGCCTTAGGGTGAGCTTGCGCCCATTCATCTTTACTCAGGCGGATCACACTATCATAGGAACACAGAATTTCACCAGAATCGTGGTTCACAACCCTCAAGGCAATTTCCAGAACATGGTTCTTGTTGGCATTTAGCCCGGTGGTCTCAGAATCAAGCATAATGGCTAAATTCTTGGGGGGTCGAGTTTGGGTCGTGATCATAACATCCTCCTATTGGTTTAAAAAAAATTTACATTATCTAGTAAAACTTTTTTTTAATAGGAAAAATTTAGGATCAAAAAAACGGCCAATTTTAAATTGGCCATTTCTTATTAGTGAGCTAAAATGACGTTCTTAAAGATATCATATGGAAGGCAAGTCCCCAAAGAAACAAAAGGGACGATTTCAAACGCAGTACGCGCTAAGTTTAAGCAACCTTCCTTCATCAGTTTTGTTGCAGTTCCGCCAAGGCCGTTATTCCCAAGACCATTAGCATAGGATCCGACAGCAAGGGCTCCCAAACCCACTCCAGCAATCAATTCAACAACAGCTAGGGGCACTCTTAAACCAATTGCTGAATAAGTTCCTACTATTGGAATATATCCTAAAGAATTGAGTCCAACATTGACAACAATCTCTGCCACTCTCATGGTTTCTCCAAGTGGTGGTAATCCTCCGTACATAAACAATAACTCCTTTTTTTAAGTTTATAAATTTAAAAGTTATATCAATTATAAGACCTATTCTTAAGAATTCAATTAAAAATAAGTTAATTTTCGCAAAAAATATCAGATTTAAACAAAATATCAAGGTTGTGAAGCAGGTTGCGTAAAACATTGATTGCCAAAATGTCAATTTTCTTGTACAATTTGTACAGTTAAACAGACTTTTTTATATGATTCACTTTTTACGAAACTTCAAAATTATCCCTTTATTTATCGCCACGACTGTTGCGGTACTTTTTGGAGCGATCACTCTTTATGGGGTATCAGAGTCTGAGGGTCTTCCTGGGGATACGCGAACACAAAATGTTCTTGTGAGCATTAATCCTTACAAAAATATTGTGAATCGGATAGCGGGAGACACCGTCAAGGTAGTGGTTTTGGTTCCATCGGGAGCCAACATGCATACATTTGAGCCGACACCTAAACAGGTGATGCAAGTGAGCAAGGCTGATTTGTGGTTTCGTATGGGAGAGCAGTTTGAAGACAAGGCACTCCCTTCACTTCAAAGTTATAACAACAAGCTGAAAGTGGTGGATCTGCGAGACGGGGTGGATTTGATCTGTTCTCCGTCTCAAGAGTCATGTCCCCATTGCCGCGAAGGGTGTGACCTTCATTTCTGGCTCAATCCGCTTATCATGAAGCAGCAGGCGAAGAAAATCACACAGAATCTGATTAAGCTTTACCCGGAACATGCGGAAAAGTATGAAGAAAACCTCAAGAAATTCACTGTTGAAATGGATCAGTTGGATGACGAGATTCGTACGTTCTTGGGTCCATTGAAGGATCGTACCATTTTTGTGTCTCATCCGGCCTATGCTTATTTTGCGAAGGAGTACGATCTTGTGCAATATACTATTGAATTTGAAGGAAGAGACCCAACTCCACAGCAATTGACACGAATTTTGGAGTCGGCTCGCGATCACAAAGTGAAGACAATATTTATTCAAAGGCAGTACAATAACAAGGGAGCGCGCCTTGTGGCTCAGGAAATCGGAGCCGACCTTGTCGTTCTGGATCCTTATGCAGATGATTATATTTTAGAGATGCGCAGAATTGCCTCTAAATTTACGAGAAAATAAATGACCGACCGTCCTCCTTTAATTCAATTTAAAGATGTTTCTTTTGGTTACGACCATCTGTTTACTCTCCAAAACATTGACTTTTCCATTTTTCCTGGTGATTTTGTCGGAGTGATTGGTCCAAATGGAAGCGGCAAAACAACCGTTCTCAAGTTAATGCTGGGAATGCTTCAGCCAAACGAAGGGACAGTCGAGATCTTTGGGACCCAACAATCGGAAGGCTATTTACGCATGGGGTATGTTCCTCAGAGATTGAACTTGGATCCCAAGTTTCCAATTTCGGTCATGGAGCTTGTCTTATCAGGCCGTTTGTCCCAGCTTCCCTGGTATGGCCGTTATCAAAAAGAAGATAAACAAGCGGCTTTGGACGCCTTAGAGACTGTTAAGCTAACTGAATTCAAAAACCAGCCATTCGGAACACTTTCCACAGGTCAAGCACAGCGTGCTCTGATTGCTCGAGCACTAGCTGGCAAACCGGAGCTCTTAATTTTGGATGAACCGACAGCCAATGTCGATCCTAATTCTTCTGCTGATATTCACCGTATTTTAAAAAACCTGGCGGGAGAGATGACCGTTGTGATGGTCACGCATGATCTCCGCACAGTCATTCATGACACACAAAAAGTTCTTTGTGTTCAAGATGGAGTCACAGAGCTCTCACCTGATCAAGTTTGCGAGCATTTTGCTTATGGCTTATACCACACACCACTCATTCAGGGGGCGGAGCATTAGTACCTTGTTAACTTATTTTTTGCAGTTTCGGCTGCGTCAAAGCCCCGGGATTGGACGATCGCAAGTCGGTTAATATTGATTATATTGACCGACTTGCGATCGTCCAATCGCGGGAGCTTTCACGTAGCCCAAACTATAAAAAATAAATTAACAAGGTACTAAGGTACTATATGGAATTTCTACAAGCGTTATACTCGAATCCCCTCCTCTTTTCTGCAGTATTAGCAGGTTTTCTTGCGTCGATATGTAGTGGAGTCATTGGTTCCTATGTTGTTGTCAAACGAATTGTCTTTATCAGTGGGAGTATCGCTCATTCTGTTCTCGGCGGCATAGGTCTTTGTGTTTGGTTGGAGAGAACTCATGGGATTTCCTGGATCATCCCGCTTTACGGAGCGCTCATTACGGGAGTTCTGTCGGCACTCATTATCGGATGGATCCATTTGCATTATCGCGAACGGGAAGACACCGTCATCGCTGCGATTTGGTCCTTGGGAATGGCATCCGGAGTCATTTTCATCTCGCAAACTCCGGGCTTCAACGTAGAACTCACCAGTTTCCTCATAGGAAATATTCTTTGGGTCTCGCCACAAGACCTGTGGCTTTTAGTGGTTTTAGATCTGGTTGTTTTAGGATTTGTGATCACGATGCACAAAAAGTTTTTGGTGATTTGTTTTGATGAGGAGCAAGCGAAGTTACAAGGAGTGAGTGTCAACACTTACTACCTGCTCTTGTTATCGCTCATAGCCATCACGATAGTAATGCTCATCCAGATTGTCGGGATTATTTTGGTGATGACCCTATTAACGATTCCCGCAGCCATTGGGAATATGTTTACAGGTCGGCTGTCTCTTATGATGATGATTGCGATTGTCTTATGTGCTCTTTTTTCGTTTTTCGGAATGGCAGCCTCGTTTTACCTCGATTGGCCATCGGGAGCCACCATAGCCTTGGTTGCAGGGGCTTGCTATCTGTTTTCTCTCTGGTTTTTTGACAGGAGGAGGCTTGTCATAAATCGATCTCCTCGTGTATGATAGCTTTTCTCTTAGGGAAAGATGGCCGAGCGGCCGAAGGCACGTCCCTGCTAAGGACGCATACCCGAAAGGGTATCGAGGGTTCGAATCCCTCTCTTTCCGAAGTGTTAAGGTCTTGGGTGTGAGTCACATCCAAGACCTTTTTTCATATATTCTTATATTTCTTTTAACGCAAAGCGTGCCAGTCCTCATGGACCCCTCTATCGGGAAATAACCACATCCTGTCCATCCTTACAATCCTTTTATCCTGTTTTTTTAGCACAGGGTAACAGGATAAAAGGATTGTAAGGATGGACAGGATGTTTTTTTTTAAATGGTTGATAATAAGTAATTTGTAATTTTGTTATTTAGGAGAGGGCAAAGACGCTAAGACGCTAAGAAAGGTCAACCTAATTTGGACCAACGGTCCATAAGCTTTTTAGAGATCACTTCGTGATCAAAAACACAAAAGCATTAATCTTTGCGTCTTAGCGTCTTTGCATCTCCTAAATAACAAAATTACAAGTTACTTATTGTAAACTATTTAAAAACATCCTGTCCATCCTAACTATCCTTTTATCCTGTTTCCCTAGCACAGGATAACAGGATAAAA
>JAAKFL010000159.1 GCA_011065065.1 Chlamydiota bacterium
GCAGAGACGCACGTGCTCAATAATCTTTGCGCCTTTGCGTTAAAATTTCATCTGCGATTGTCTGCGTCTAAATGAACAAGTTCCTTCACCTCTTCTGCTCCGCGCTCTGAAAAATAGGGGAAAAACCGGTCAAACTGATGTCTTTTCTTCATCGAATACAAAAACATCTGCATCACGACCGATAACGCGGGATCCGGCACTTTCTCTTTCCAATCGGGTTCCAATTCCAAAGCAATCCCATAGAGGCTTTTTTCCCCTATGAACTTCACATCCTTGATCGCTTTCAGCGGAAACGTCAAAATATCCTTCCCATGTCGATGATAGTGAAGGTGTTCGTCTTCGGTGATGACCAGTTTGTTGGGGTTTTCTTCCATCTTCGTGATTCTCTTGTAGGGAACAAGCCCCCAGGCCATCAAAAGAAAGCTCACTAGAACAATGGCGGCTCCCCAGTTAGTCAGTGTCTCCACCGAGATAAAAACTCCGGAATAGATAAGCAGTGCCACACCTATGAGCGCCAGAAGTGTCCCTCGGATTAAGAGGAATCTCTTCAGGCCTGGCCGGATTGATGTGCGAATGGTGATTGAGTCCATCATTTTTTTCTTTTTCTCAAATTGATCATGATTTAAACTTCATCTTGTCATGATAAGAAAAATTAGCCCACTTTTATTTCTCTTTTTTGCTCTGATTTTCATCTGTGATCTGTCTGCAACCCCCATTTCTGAACCAGGCATGGTGAATCCGGAAGGGATCCGTGAACTCTCTTGGAAGGGATGGTTCACGATCGGAATCTTAGTGGTGATGTTTGTGGCTTTGATTCGAGAAATCAAGCCTCCCGATATTGTGATGCTGGTAGCTGCGGGGGTTCTTGCAGTGACAGGTATCATTAGCCCAAGGCAGCTACTCATTGGATTTTCAAGCGACGTCATTGTGACCATTGCCCTTTTGTGTGTCGTCGTCAGGACGTGGGAAGTGAATGGGCTACTCAACACCTTTTCGCAACATGTGCTCCCTAAAACGACTCACTATTTTAAACAGATGATGGGAATACTGGTTCCTGTGGCCACACTTTCTGCTTTCATGAACAACACAGTCATCGTTTTAATGATGACTCCGGTTCTTCGGAAGTACGCTCTCTCCTTGAAGAAGTCTCCATCAAAATACTTGATCCCTCTTTCCTATGCGTCCATTGTGGGGGGATTTTGTACCTTAATTGGAACGTCCACAAACTTAATTATTGATGGTTTGCTTCGACAGCAAAATCCTACAGCAGGGTTTTCATTTTTTGAGTTAGGCTATGTAGGGCTTCCTATTGCCATCATCAGTCTTTTTGTCATTATCGGTGTGGGGAAATATTTTTTACCAGACAGGGTGGACGTGGCCACTGCTGTGGCTGAGGAAACAAAGGAATTCACGGGTGAATTCATTGTCTCAGAGGAATGTCCTTTAGTGAATAGAACGATAAAAGAAGTCAGTGGTCGCTATTTTCGTGGTGAATTGCTCGTCGAAATCGAAAGAGATAAACGAAAAATTACCTCGCCAGCTCCTTTTGAAGTGATTTTGGAAGGAGATCGTTTAGTTTTTGCTGGCGATATCAATCAGATTGCCGAATTGCATGCAGTAAAAGGGCTAAAATCAGCAGCCGATCCCCATTTTAAACTCGATGTCGGATCGTCTCATTTCTCAGAAGTAGTCATTTCTGCGAACTCTTTTCTCGTAGGAAAGACTCTGAAAACAATCAATTTCCGGAATAATTACGGAGCCTCTGTTATGGCGGTTTACCGTGACGGGAACCGGATCATGGGAAATGTGGGAGACATCATCCTCGATGCGGGGGACACTCTTGTATTACTTTCATCTGAAGAGTGGAAAGGGGAGAGATTTAAGCGTGATTTCTATTACATTCATGCCGATGAAAAGCTGACGATATTTCATCCCTGGCGTGCCGGAATGGTATTGGCAATCGCTGTTGGGATGGTCGTGCTTGCCTGGCTAGGACTTCCAATATTTTTATCTGTTGCGGCCGCAACACTTCTTTATGTCTTCACAAAAAGCATCACCATTCGTGAAGCTCAAAGGAGTATTATTTGGAACGTGTTGCTTCTCATTGCCAGTTCATTTGCCGTGGCAAAAGCGGTGGAAGTGACGGGAGTCGCAGCTTATTTTGCACAGATTCTTCTGACAATTTTTGGGACGAATCCCTTTTTGTTAGCGGGAGGAGTCCTTCTTGTTGTGTCGTTGTTTTCACAGGTTTTATCAAACAACACGGCGGCATTATTATTATTTCCCATTGCCTTAAACGTGGCCCATTTAGCAGGGTATACGAGTTTTGAGTCACTCAAATCGGTTGGAGTGATGGTGGCCGTAGGGAGCTCATGCGCGTTTATGTTGCCCACGGGGTATCAGACACACATGATTGTGTATGGACCTGGAGGATATCATCTGACTGATTTCTTAAAGAATGGAGTGATCTTGAACTTTCTGATTATTCTCATTGGTATGGCGTTGATACCGTTGATCTGGCCCTTAAGTTGATTTTTAGGATTTTAACGCAAAGAAGCAAAGACACGAAGACGCAAAGATTAAAGCTTAGCGACTTTGCGTCTTTGCTTCTTTGCGTTGAAAATTTACAAATAACTGACGCTTACACTGTTGGCACTCAATTCCATAACACCCTATAATGAAGTCATAGCCGGAGGTCTCTATGATGTACCATTTTCGACTTCTTATTCTGATCTTTCTCCTCACTTTTAGCTCATCCTATGCAGGTAATGACAACAATCTCTATGATCGCAATAAACGGGAAGCTAAATGTGACGACGGCGGATGTTATCCGCGACGTCCCCCCTATTACATGCCAGGCGGGTATGCAGTTGATTCGGAAGACGAAGAGGATTTAGAAGAAGCTGTTGATTCCGAAGAAATCGCAGAAGATTGGTAATCAGTTCACTGCAGAAATCGTAGATTGTTCCCACTGGCTCATTTTTTGATCAGCCTTTAAAAGACGTTCCGTATCGTGGAAGTCTTGCGGACACAAAGGCAATTCCGTGTTAGGGCTGTTGATTAATTTTTTCTTAAACAATCCCACTTTTGAAGCGAGAGGATTCTGAATGTTCGCCACTTCACTGGCCTTCAGTCCCTCTTCAACAATTTGAGACCGCTCTTTCTTCAAACACTGTTCAACAAAGTACCGAGTTGCCCTGGGCCAGAGATTCGACATCACTCCGACCAGCCCCTGGGCTCCTTCACAGGCCAGATCCCACATCATGTTGTCATTCCCGCTATAGAGAGGCTTTTTATCTGAGACTTCTTTATATTTCCGAAACTCTTCAATGGATCCACTGGCTTCTTTTAAAGCAAAGTAATTTGGGTGTGCTTGCAAATCTTTGACGACATCGACTTCTAACGAACATCCGGCTCTCTTGGGAATGTTATAAAGCATGCAAGGCTTTTCCGATGTATCTAATAATTGCGTGAACCATTTCATTTGGCCACAGTATCCAGGCCGAGAATAATAAGGGGTCACAAGAAGGAAAGCATCAACAGGAAATTTCTGACAGAATTGAATCCAACTCAGTTGCTGAGATATCTGATGGCCTCCCACTCCCACCATCAGGGGAACCTTGATATCTTGTGAACAGACAAAGTCGATGACCCGACGCTTTTCATCGTCACTAATCGCTAACCCTTCGCCTGTACTGCCTAAAAGTAATATCCCATTCCCAGACTTCTCTTGAAGTTTGATGAGGTTCATCAGACTTTCATTGTCCACTTGGCCGTGGTGGTCAAGTGGAGTGATTAAGGCGGTCCAAAGAATGTTGTTCAGTTGAGTGTTCATATGTTCCTTTTTTATATAATGTATACGCAAAAAATAGATTCCATGCAAAATAAATGAGTAAGAATCCTATGGGTTCGCGTCCTCCAAATTGAGTGGAAGTGTTGTATGAGGGGTCCTTCCTAAATGCAGTAAGTCGAGCTATGTTGAAATTAAATTCTGCTTCATACAATTGATCATCTCTCCGATCAAGTTTTCTCTTTGTCCAATTTTCCAAAAGGTAATTTTCCCAGCCTTGTTGAAAAGAAGAATTCTCTTTCAATACGACCTCTTCTGATGGATACAGATGAGCATTAGGGGAGATCGATGGGGTTGCCAGAAAATGATTGTCGAGCAAATAACATAAGCTCAAGAAAGGAAGAAGCCAAACTGTTATGAGAGCTCCTCTTACCTGATATAAAATGGTAAAACAGATAATGAAGGTGAAGATTAACCATGTTTTCTTGAAGAGGGGAAGACCCCATAAAAATATGTCGATGGAGGATCGTAGTTTCTTTCGCCAAGAAGTCTTCAGTTTTTTCTGATAATGGTCGGCGTCGTCAGAAATCTTATCTTGTTGGTAGCCAGGCAATTTCTCGAAAAAAGCCTCGTTGAACTCTAATTTCTTGCGCGTATTAGAAACATTCTCAGAAGAGACATAGTTAAGAAGTTCCTGTTTTCCCTGGACTGTCTGAGCTAAAAAAAGGCGTGAACGATAATGGTAGAGTTCTCCCATAAAAGGATAGCTGATATACCAGGCTAGCATCATAAAGGCGATACAAAGCTGAAGAATGATCAAGACTTTCACAGACTTAGGGTAAGACATATCCCTAAATACTAAAATAAAGCCATTTAGAATTCAAACCCAAGTGTCCACCACCGAGGCACCAGAAGTTCCCGCTGAACCATATCTTTTTGATTATCAATTACATGAAAATAGGTTTCTCGTAGACTTTTGCATATAAATCACCGCAGAGGTCGCAGAGAACTCAGAGAGAATCTCATTATTT
>JAAKFL010000016.1 GCA_011065065.1 Chlamydiota bacterium
CATGTCGATGCTTTTTTAGGAAGGTTTGAAGAATTGCCAGATGAACTAAAATTGCTCATTTTTAATGAGTTGGAAATATCAGACATGGCGTCTGTGGTACGTGTTTCACAGGATTTAGAGCGGATTAGCCAGGAAGAAGCTCTTAAGGGAAGCAAAGGTGTTTATGATGACCGGCTACAAGAAGTGATTAATCAAATGGAGCCTGATGATTGGGAAAAGGATCAAGGCGATTGGATTAATTATTATAAAATTCAAGATAGTGATTGGAAGACTGATGAGTTCCTTGAGACATATCGCAAAGAATTAAAATACGCAACAAGTTTAGATTTAAAGCAGTTTAAAATTTCTTCAGATTTTTTTAATTTTATTTTTAATAATTGCCCTAACCTAAAGTCCTTACGAATTAATACTGATCCTGAAGAAGAAATTAATGAAGAAGTACTTAAGACCTTTCCTTCTGGATTGACGAATCTAACACTGTATGGAGATGGGGTTACAGATGCTGTGTTAGAGCATTTGAAAACGTTTTCGGGATTGAAATCATTATTTCTGTACGGTTGTCATAGACTTACTGAGGATGGGTTTAAACATCTTGGAGAGATGAAAGGATTAACCGTTCTCTCTTTTGACAACTCATCTATGGAGGATAAAGATATCAAGCATTTGGCATCACTAACAGAATTGATAGTCCTGAATTTGACTGATTGTACCTTTTTTGAGGATGCTGGTTTAATGGACTTAAAAGCTTTAACAAAATTGAGACTCCTGAATTTATATGGTTGTTATCAACTCTCAGAAGGGGCAATTGAAGAGCTCAGAGAGGCTCTTCCTGACACAGCAATCATAACCAAACCACCAGAATAAAAAATACAAGACTTCATTTTCACAACTCGCTATAGTGGTGTGAATGGAACAGGCATTTGAAGAAAAACTTGATCGATTACGGTCTCATGGCGCTCTTCTTCTTGAATCCCTCCATGGGCTTGAAAAAGAGTGTTTCCGTATCAATGAAGATGGGACGATCTCACAGGCTCCTCATCCCAAAGTACTGGGATCCTCTCTCATGCACCCTTTTATCAGTACCGATTTCTCCGAATCACAATTAGAGATGATTGCGCCTCCCTTTTCCTCTGAAGAGAAACTGATGGAGTTCATGAAACTGCTTCATCGGTACATCTACCATCATCTTGGTGAGGAGAGAATCTGGCCGTTTAGTGCCCCTTGCATGATTGACGATGAGATCCCCATTGCTCAATACGGTAGCTCGAACTTTGCTTATGAAAAGGAACTCTATCGCAAAGGGCTCCATTATCGATATGGGAGTACGATGCAGGCTCTATCAGGAGTTCACTACAATTTTTCCTTTTGCGATGAACTTCTCAAGCTACTTGACCCTTCTCCAAAATCAGAAGCCTATCTTCATATTGTCCGCAATTATTTACGTTATGGCTGGCTCACCACTTATTTGTTTGGAGCGACTCCCGTTTACGATGAGACCTATTTCGAGACCAAACCAAAAAATCTTGAACTGCTAGCGCCTCATACTATCGGTGGTCCTTACGCGACCTCATTACGCATGAGCGAATACGGCTATTACAGCAAAGTTCAGACTCAAGTAGGAATCAGCTTTAATTCCTTCGATGAATACATTCAAGAACTCGAGCACGCCGTATCGACTCCGGCCAAAGTCTGGAAAGAGATTCAAAAAGGAAACCAAATCAATGACAGTATCATACAAATTGAAGCGGAACATTATTCGAGAATTCGCCCGAAGCCTCCTGTTAATCAAAAACTGCGTCCCCTAGATTCTCTGAAAAAAGACGGTATTACCTACCTTGAGGTGAGAGGAATGGATCTTTACCCCTGGTCCATTGAAGGAACCGACACGCAACAACTCGTTTTCTTACATACGTTTCTTCTCTATTGTTTATTAAAAGAGAGTCCTCCAATTTCTAAAAAAGAGGAAAAGAACTTAACCTTCAATCAAAATATCGTGGCTCTTCACGGAAGGTTACCCACACTATCTCTTCATTTTACCAGGAAAGAAAAAACATTAAAAGCTTGGGCGAATCAGTTAATCGATGAAATGCGTTCTGTGGCAGAACTTTTAGACAGTTCTTTGATGACAAGAGAATATACAGACAGCTTGTCCCAACAACAACAGAAAATCGACAATCCTGAAAAAACACCTTCAGCGCGTATTCTCAAAGAACTCACTTCTCAAAATGTGAGTTTTCGAGACTTTGGACTTGCACTGGCCAATAAGTTTAGAGAAGAATACCTGCAAAAAAATCTGCCAAAACCTTTTAAAGAGGAGCTCGATAAATTGGCAAACAAATCACTTGAAGACCAAAAGGCTCTTGAACGCTATGACGACTTTATTTTAAAGGGATATGAGGATCTTGAACTCTCCACTCAAGCCCTATTGAGAGAAGCATTCAAGCGAGGAGTAGAGGTCGAAGCACTCGATCGCAAAGGACATTTTTTTCGCCTAAAAAAAGGTGATCATGTTCAGTATGTCAAACAGGCGACCATGACAAGTCTTGATTCGTTGATCACCTATCTTCAAATGGAAAATAAGGATGTGACGAAGAACCTGCTGTCGGAAAAAGGGTTTTCTGTTCCCAAAGGGATTCTTTGTTTCGATCCCAAAGAAGCTTTAGAAAAGTATCATGAAGTTCAGGATCAAAAACTGGTCATCAAGCCCAATCGCATGAATTACGGCATAGGAATATATACCGTCGAAAAACAAGACTTGGCGGGTTATGAAGCCGCTATCGGAAAAGCGTTTGAATATGGCCAAGAAGTGGTTATCGAAAGGTTTCTTGAAGGAGAAGAGTATCGATTTTTTGTCATCGATCATCAAGTCGTCGCGATTTGCAAACGGATTCCCGCTAATGTCATTGGCGATGGAAAGCATTCCATTCGAGAATTGATTGAGATCAAAAACCATGATTCAAAGTATTATAAAATTCCCAAGTATTATTTACGTGCAGGAGAAGAAGAGGCTGAGTATTTAGCCCATCAAGGACTGAATTTTGAGGTTGTTCCTGAGGAGGGGACTCAGGTGTTTATCCGAGAGAATAGTAATGTGTCGACGGGTGGGGATTCAATCGACATGACTGACGAGATTCACCCGGGATATTCTGAGATCGCGGTTCAAGGGGCTCAAGTTGCTGAAGCGACGTTTTGTGGAGTCGATATCATGATTCAAGATATTCGTGAAGCTCCAACGTCTGATAATCATGGAATCATTGAATTGAATTTCAATCCGGCTATTTGGATCCATCGGTATCCGACATATGGGGAGAAGCGGTATGTGGAGCGGCATGTTTTGGATGCTTTAGGGTTTCGTGGATAAAAAAAAGCACAGAGGGGCACAGAGAATAGCACAGAGGAACACAGAGGGTTGAAATGTGTAAAGTTTGGCACTTTTAAAAACTAGCCCGGAGGGCTTAAATTGCAACAGCCCCGGGCACCGCCCGGGGTAAATGTTATAGATAGGTAGCAGCCTGTAAGGCTGCAAGATGCAGTTGCAACGGTAATCTTGCAGCCTTACAGGCTGCGATAGAATCGGTTCTTTTCCCCGGGCGGTGCCCGGGGCTGTTGCAATTTAAGCCCTCCGGGCTATTTAAATGAGGTGTTTATGCAAGTTAATCATAATTATTTTGAAAATTTACCTGATGAAGTGCTTTTACATATATTCCAGTATCTAACACCGATAGAACTCGACCGAGTTTCAAAGGTGAGTCAGAGATGTTTCGATGTAGCCAATACAGATTCCTTATGGCAACCTTATGTCAGTCGATGTCTAAAACTCGAACTACATTCATGGTTTACTGATTCATGGAAAGGGACTGCTCTCGAAATTGCAAAAGAGAGTTATCAAAGAAAAAAAGAAATCGATGATCGTAACAAAATAAAAGCGCTGTTACCTCTACCACCGTATCACTATCCATCGATTGAACTATAGACAGCTCCTATTTTTCTCTGTGCACCTCTGTGCTTATTTGGCCTTGACGATTTCCTCCACGTTCCCTATAGAATGAAGCCATGAGCAAGCTACGTGTCTACCTATGTCGCCACGGGGAAACAGAATGGACTCTCTCAGGTCAACATACCAGCTATTCCGATATTCCCATCACCCCCAATGGTGAACTCCAGGCCCAAAAGCTTAAGCAGCGACTTGAAAACGTCGATTTCACAAAGGTCTACGTCAGTCCTCTCCTTCGGGCAAAGATGACCTGTGAAATTGTTGGCTTCATGCAAGATGCGGAAATTACCGACGATCTCTTTGAGTGGAATTACGGAGAAGTTGAAGGAAAGACGACTCCGGAAATCCGTAAAACCATCCCGGGCTGGACCATTTTTAATGATGGGGCGCCGGGAGGAGAGTCCATCCAACAGGTGAGTGACCGGGCAGATCGTATGATTGAAATCGCTCGACAATACGAAGGAAATGTTGCCCTTTTCTCAAGTGGCCACTTTTCCCGAGTCCTAGCAGCCAGATGGTGTGGCTTGAGTGCCAGTGACGGTAGGTCACTTGCTCTGAGCACCGCATCTCTCAGTATTCTCGGTTATGAACGGGATGTTCCCGTCATTCAACTCTGGAATGACACAGATTTTTTATAAAATTATAAAAGTTTGAATTAAATATTTGTCGTGCTATAAGAAGCTTTAAATGATTGTTTGGGGTTATCATATGAGAGTCAGTTATCTTTTATCAATTACATTATTTCTTTCGTTGGTCTCAGGAGCTTATGCCGATCACAAAGTGGCCTATACGGGGCTGGCACCGGTTGAAAATCAAGAGTTTGAAGATCAAGTGGACGAGGCAATTATTAAAGATAAGTTGAAAATCATCAAGTTAGAAGAAAAGATTGCGGATACCACAAAAAAGGTTCCTCCTTCGTTAAAACTGGAATTAATGAAGGCTAAGGTGAATTTGGAAATGAAATCAAAGCTCGTGAAGAATTACGTCAGGACTACCATCATTCAGAATGTCAAAGTGCGGAGAGAATTGCTGCGTTTACTGAATAAACAATCCATTAATATTGAAGATTTGATTGCCCTTCAAAAACTTGTGAATGAAGAAAAAGATCATCAACGAGCGATTCAATAAAGTCGAGTCAAAAACAACGTTTTCCACTATACTTTCTGGTGATGTTGATTCAGTTTCTCAATCAAAAATTTGAACACCTAAATGAAAATTTTGACCATTTCTGTCACCAAGGTGGCATAGAGTCGGCTGGGGTTGCTGTAGGGGGAGTTGCCATGGCGATTTTTCAGTCACCTTATATCATTCCTTTTTGCGGTGTTCTCATCGGCATTTCTTGCACGACGCTTGCTGTTAAAGTCCTGAGTCAGTATAATTTACATTCGATTAATCCATCGAGCGCAGTTGCCTATCAGTTATTCCATAAGTATCCCAAGTTGAGGATGATCACCCTGATTTTCTCTGTAGTGATTGCGGGATCTTATCCTTTTCTTGCATTAGTGACATCACTTGGACTAGGATTGATATTGGGAATTGAGTTAACAGAAGCGGGATCGTTGCGGAAGCCTCCTGGATTGACATACTTTGACTGGGTGAAGAAAATATTATGCTTATCTTAAGTTTAGCGTTCATTTTTTTTATTGTGGCTAATCCTATCGGAAATGGTCCCGTGATGCTTGCGATCATTAAAGATTTTGATTACCAGCATCAAAAGCGCATCATGTGGCGTGAATCGGTCTTTGCGTTTTTTTTAGCTCTGTTTTTCCAGTTTTTCGGTGAAGTGTTTTTGGGAACTCTTCATGTGGCTCCTTATACGTTAACATATTGTGGGGGTATCTTACTTTTTTTGGTGGCTATTAGTATGATTTTTCCCGTTCTGCCAGAGCAAGTTGCAAGGGCAAAAAAGGAACCTTTTTTTGTTCCGATTGCCACTCCACTGATTTCCGGTCCCGGGTTGATGACCGTCATTATGGCCAAATCTCAAGATATTACAGATTGGTGGGTGATTACCGCGGCGATTGCGTTGTCTTGGATTCCGGTGACTTTTGCATTGGTCGGAGCACCGATGATGCTAAAAGTCTTGAAGCGAAGGGGTATGATTGCCTTAGAACAATTAATGGGGATGATTTTGATGCTGATTTCAGTGGAAATGTTTGTCTCCGCAACGATGAAGTATATAAACTCGTGAGGTCTTAAATGTCGTTAGCATCCATCACATTGATCCTATTTTTGATCATGGATCCTTTAGGAAATGTGGCCTATTTTATTGAAGTGCTCAGTCATATCCCCCCCCAACAACAAAAGTGGGTGATCATTCGTGAGATGTTTATCGCTTTGGGTGTGATGATCCTTTTTTATATTATCGGAGATCTCATTCTCGATTTCTTAGAAGTGTCCGATGCATCTGTCAGCCTCACATCCGGGACAATTCTATTCTTAGTCGCCATTAAGATTATTTTTCCGAACTCTCGAAATTCCCGTTTACAGGCAAGAGCTGACAGTGAGCCTTTTATTGTCCCTCTTGCAATCCCGTTAATAGCGGGTCCTGCCATGTTGGCCACGATCCTGCTATTTTCCCATAAGTTTGGACCTCTTGTGGTCATTCCGATATTGATTGCCTGGTTCTTGGCATCCATGGTTTTGATCTTTTCTCGTTATTTGATGAAGGCGTTGGGAAGAAATGGATTGATTGCGATTGAACGGTTGATGGGAATGATTCTGATTTTGCTGGCGATTCAGCGATTTTTAGAGGGAATCAACTACTTCGTTGAAGCGCTCAATGGCTAATCTGAAACTCATCATTGCCTATGATGGCACACGTTACTTTGGCTGGCAAAAGACCAAAATGGGGCCGAGTATTGAAGGAGTGCTTCAGGAAATTCTGGAAAAGGTGACCCAGCATCCGATAAAGCTTCAAGCAGCCAGTCGGACTGATGCTGGTGTCCATGCAGAAGGGCAAGTAGTCAATTTCATTGTTCAGGGAAATCAGCCTGAACTTTCTCAATTCCAACTGAGTCTTAATCAACTGTTGCCGCCCGACATGGCTGTTTTGAGTGTCGAGCAGATGCCCGATTCCTTTCATCCCACTTTGGATGCCCGAATAAAAGAGTATCATTATTGTGCGACACTTGCGAGATTTCAGTGGCCACAGCATCGAATGTATTCCTGGCATTTCCCCTATCCCGTGGATTTGACCTTGATGGAAAAGGGGAGTCGATATTTGATTGGTGAACACGATTTTTCAGCTTTTACAAATGTAAATAACGAAGAACCACCAGATTATACCAGGACAATAGAGTCCATTGATTTTTGTGAGTTAGGCGGAGGAAAAGTAGTGATTATTATTCGAGGTCATCAATTTCTTTATCGGATGGCGCGGAATCTTGTGGGTACTCTTCTTTATGCGGGGTGTGGAAAACTTGATGTGGATCTGATTCCTGAGGTGATGGAAAGTCGCGATCGAAAGATGGCCGGAGTCACTGCGCCTTCTCATGGCCTTTTTCTTCATAAAGTCGAATATTAATCAGCAATTTCTTTAGAAGGTTAACCGCGAAGAACGCGAAGATGCGCGAAGACTGGGCTAGCTCATAGTGATTTTTCTAGCCGTAGGATTTGAAAAATAGTCCGTTTCTTCGCGCATCTTCGCGGTCTTCGCGATCTTCGCGGTTAAATTTTAAAGCCGCTATAGCTCAATTTTTTTTTACCACATAAAAAACACGCAAATAGGGTATAATAGAAAGAAACAAAGGAGCCTATTGTGAGAAAAATTATTGAAGGACTTTTGTGTTGGTTTGTAAGAATTGCCCTTTGGTTTCGCTATCGCATTACGGTTAAGGGACTTGAAAAGTTGACTCCTGAGGCGTTAAATCGACCTGGTGGGGTTTTATTTTTGCCAAATCATGCTGCGATGGGAGTGGACCCTCTTTCCATTGTTCCGCGGATTTGGAAGAAGTATCCTGTCAGACCTTTGATTGTGGAGTATATGTATTACGCTCCCTTCATATATCCTATTATGAAATACATTCACGGAATTCCCGTACCAAACAATGAAGTTTCCTCGAATAGTGTGAAAAAAAAGCGCAGTGACAAAGCTATGAAAGAGGCGGTTTCAGGGTTGAAAATCGGAGAAAACTTTCTGATTTATCCTTCTGGACGATTAAAAGATACGGGTTATGAGTTTATTGGTGGGGCTTCAGGTGCTCATAGGATTATTAGTGAGAACCCTGAGTGTAATCTGGTTCTTGTTCGTTCAGTGGGATTTTGGGGAAGTAGTTTTTCCAAGGCCTACACAGGAAAATCTCCACCATTCTTCCCAGCTCTTTGGAAGGGATTCCTGCATACTCTCAAAAACTTTATATTCTTCAACCCTCGGAGACACATCACCCTTGAATTTGAGCCGATGCCCGATGATTTTCCTCGTTATGGCACCCGTTTAGAGATGAATCGTTGGTTGGAGGAATGGTATAACAGGCCTGAAGGGTTGAACGAGGGTGATCCCGATGTGATAGGGGAGCCATTGACTCGAGTTTCCTATAGTATATGGAGCAAGCAATACTTAGAATTTCAGCCACCAAAAGCTGAAGAAGATGATCCAGAAATCAATCTCGAAAAAATACCGGAAGAGACAAAAAATAAAGTGGTTCAGGTCATCGCAGAACTTGCTGATGTGCCGCCTCATACGATCAAGGAAAAGATGATTATTTCATCAGATCTTAGCTTGGATTCTTTGGATATGGCAGAGCTGGTTCTCTTTCTTGACGACGAGTTTGACGTCAAAGGGGTGCCGGTGATTGAGCTCACAACAGTTGGTCGCATGATGGCCATCGCGGATCGGCAAATTATGGTGACGGATGAAGAAGAGGAACATAAGGATCTGTCACAATGGAACAAACCTGTTGAGAAACGCCGCGTGGATATTGCCGAAGGGAAGACAATTCCAGAGGTCATCCTGAATAATGCAGCGATCATGGGTCATGATGTGTGTTGTGCGGATGACCGTTCTGGGGTTTTGGACTATCAACGAGTGAAGTTGGCGATTGTCATTCTAGCAGAATATATTCGAAATTTACCTGGAAAGCATGTTGGGGTTTTATTGCCTGCAAGTGTGGGAGCTACCTTAACAATTATGGCCTGCCAGTTAGCAGGAAAAATCCCTGTTGTGATGAATTGGACTTTGGGACCACGGCATTTAGGAGCGGTGACAGAAGCCACCGATATCCAACGTGTGATCTCATCTTGGGCTTTTATTGACAAACTGGGAAATGTCGATCTTGATTGCATCGATGATGAGCTGATTATGTTGGAAGATGTAAAGAGAGATTTCTCGATTTGGACAAAAATTAAGGGAGCGTTGACTTCCAAGAAAGGTACTAAGGCGCTGCTGAAGCATTTTAAAGTCGACCATAAGGATGAAAATGATATTGCGGTGATTCTCTTTACCAGCGGAACTGAGAGCGCGCCGAAGGGTGTCCCTCTGAGTCATCGGAATATTTTAGAAAATTTACGTTCTATTTGCAGGAGTGTTGATGTCTATACGAATGATACGTTTTTTGGCGTGCTGCCTCCGTTTCACTCATTTGGACTTACAGCGGGTTGTTTCTTCGGTCCACTGACAGGGATGCGTGTTTGTTATTATCCGAATCCCATTAACGGACAGGGAATGGCTAAGGGATGTGAGAAATGGAGACCAACTGTCATCTGCGCCGCTCCAACTTTCTTGAAGGGGATGCTTAAAGCCGGGCGTTATGATCAGTTTACTAGCGCGCGATGGGTGGTTTCCGGAGCCGAAGCAGCACCTCCGGAACTGTTTGCACAGATGGAAAAAATGGGAATGGGAGGAATGCTCAAAGAGGGATATGGAGTGACAGAGTGCTCTCCTGTTTTGACCATTAACCGTTTGGACGTGGAATCCGCTGGGGTAGGACAGCCAGTGGATGGTGTCGACATTGTCATTATTCATCCTAAAACTCATGAAAAGCTTCCTCAAGGTGAAACAGGATTAATTATCGCACGTGGACCCAATGTCTTTTCCGGTTATCTGAATCAAATGGTCGCTTCTCCATTTATCGATTTTGAAGGAGAGGATTGGTACAATACTGGGGATTTAGGATATTTCGATGAGATCAATCGTTTGATCATCTCTGGTCGATTGAAGCGATTCATCAAGTCAGGTGGAGAAATGATCTCTCTAGGCGCTATTGAGTATGCTCTCTTGGAAGCCGCACCTCAAAAGAAATGGGAGTTAGCGGAAGAAGGACCTTCAGTCGCAGTTTGTGGACGTGAGAGGGGTGATGAGCGAGCCCAGATCATTGCCATTACCATATTTCCTACATCTGTTGAAGAGGTGAATAGTACTCTTCGTGAAGGAGGCTTCAGCAACATTGTGAAAGTCACCGATGTGATGCAGCTGGACGAAATTCCGATTATGGGATCCGGGAAAATTTTCTATCGGGATCTCGAAACCAAATACATGACTTAAAGTCACTCAGGTTCTTCTAGGGCTTGTTTCATTTCGGATAGGTCAGTGAGGGGCTCTTTGCAGACTCCCTTATGACAGATATAGACTGTTGTTTGATTCTTGACAGGCTTCTGCTCTTTGACAAATGGAAGATAGCGGAATAACTCCTCGTTTCCCTCTCTTCTCCATACAACTGTTAGGTGAGGAATAAATGTTCGGTAAATTAACTCGAAAATCTCTTGCCGATTCTCTTCTTTTTCATTGAGCGCCACGACAATAGTAATGGGGTGAGTATCGAAATACCTCTGTAAATTCATGACGTGATAGATGTAACCCAGTGAATATGCTTCTACTAAAGAGGAGACAGCTTTGAAAATGTCTTCCACTTCATTCAAGTAACGATCATTCAATGTGATTTCATATATGCGTAACAAATTTTCAGCGTGTATGGCATTTCCCGAAGGTTCTGAACCGTCGGAAAATTGAATGTTCCGGAAATTAATACTCGAGTCATTCAATGATGTCTGATAGAATGCTCCTTTTGTCGACTTGAACATGCTGGTGAGAACTTCACATAATTCAAGTGCCCATTTGAGCCATTCAGTTCCACGATCGGCTTCAAAAAGTGTGAGGCAGGCCCGAATCATAAACGTATAATCTTCAAGGGTTCCAGGATGACATGCCTCGCCATCAATCCATCTTCGCAAAAGTTCTTGTCCATTCCACAGATGCCCTTTGATAAACTGTGCAGCGGTCTCTGCTGCCTCCAAGTAATCGGGTCGATTGAGGATTTTGCCTCCCATCGCCAAGCTTTGGATCATCAATCCATTCCAAGAGGTCAATACTTTCTTGTCCTTAAAGGGATGTTCTGAGGTTTCGCGAATGCTCCATAAAGTGGATTTATATTGGTTAAATGTTTCCTTCAGAGTCTCGGAGGATGTTCCTTTTTTTGAAGCAAAAGTTTCTAAGTCAACGGGGATATTGATAATATTTCTTCCATGGAAATTTCCTTGGGTGGTGATATCGTAATACTCGCAAAAATCGGTGAAATCGTCCTCCAATACCTGAATCACATCTTGGAAAAGCCACGTATAAAATAAGCCCTCTTGTCCATTGCTTTCTGAATCCTCAGCTGAATAAAAGCCTCCATTTGGATCTGTCATGTCGCGCAAAATGTAATCATATGTTTCTGTTGCAACCTCTTTATAAAGAGGATTTTCAGTGAGTTGCCAAGCCAAGACGTAAGATTCAGAGATCACAGCGTTATCGTAGAGCATTTTTTCGAAATGAGGAATCAGCCACTTTTCATCCACTGTGTAGCGCGAGAATCCACCCCCTAAATGATCATAAAGTCCTCCCCGATACATCATTTGAAGAGTTTTCTCAGCAAGAAAGAGGGCTCGGCTGTCTTTTGATTTAGCAGAATAGTTCATCAGAAAGGTCTGCTGGTAACCAATGGGAAACTTAGGGCTTCCCTTCATTCCTCCGTAAACAGGATCGGCAATTCTATAAAATAGTTCACAAGCATTTTCGATGACTGTGGGGTCTGGTAGCTTGTCTCCAGAAATCGACTTGTTTTGGCTCAACAGCTCAATAATAGCGGAGGCCTGAATGTTAATTTTTTTTCGCTCATCGCTTGTCCATGCCTCTCTAATGCGACCTATCAGCTCTTTCAATCCCAACAGATTGTATTGCGAAGTGGGAGGAAGGTAGGTCGCAGCAAAAATTGGTTTTTGGTCCGGTGTCAACACAAGATTCAAAGGCCATCCCGCTGTCCCTGCCATCATCGTTTGTGCCAGTTCCATATAATAAGCATCGACTTGTGGCAACTCTTCCCGATCCACTTTGATATTGATAAAGAAATCATTCATCTCTTTGGCGATTTCTTCATCCTCAAAACATTCACGCTCCATGACATGACACCAGTGGCAAGTGGCGTAACCGATGGATAAGAAAATGGGCTTATCTTGTTCCACAGACATGTTAAATGCTTCTTGACCCCAGGGGAACCAATTGACAGGATTGTGGGCATGTTGTTGCAGATAGGGAGATTTTTCATGAATGAGTTGGTTCGTGAATTTCGGTCGATTCTTTTCAGACATGATCGAGGTTACCCTTTTTTTTAATTGTACAAAGTCGAGTTAAACTAAACAATAAATTTTCTGGATTTGCAAATTAGATTCAGGTATTGTACAAATAACTTTGATTTGCATCAGTATGGGGGTAAAAGCATGCCATCAGAAAATAAGCGTAGCGGTGGTCGCAAATTGATATTGACTCTATGTCTTGCCATTTTCACAATTCTTGTTGCTCTGACTTATGGAGATGAGTTTCAAAAGGGTCCGGTTCCTATGGAGAATCCTCTTGAAACCCAGAATGTTAATAATGATTTACTCAAAGCCAATGAAGAGTATCTCCACATCATCCAAGTCTTAAATGAACAATTGGTTACATTGCAGGAGACGTCGTTAATCGCGAAAGAAGAAAGCGACGAGGTGATCGAATGGAAACGGAAAATTGAAGACTTGCAAGATTTTCTGGAAGCAAAAGCTGATGATCGAACCGCTTTTGAAGGCAAAATCATAGAGCTGACAGGACTCCTGGATCAAAAAAATGAGGAATTAGACAAAACAAAGGATGAAATTCTTGTTCTGAATGATCAACTGAGTCAATTGGAGGAATTAAAGGGCTCACTCACTCAAAAACGTGAGCAACTTGAGCAATCACAGGAAAATCTCTCGCAACTGGAAAATGCCAACAATGAGAAATCTCTTGAGATAGAGAAATTAGTTGATCTGATTACAGAGCTGAATGGGAGATCGGCACAGCTTAAGGGAGATCTTCAGCGTGAAGAGAATCAACGAGAGACACTCAATAGCCAGATCGCTGAATTAACTGAACAGAATAGAGAATTTCTGGATGCTCAAGAGAGACTCAATTCCGATCTGACAATGGAAACTAAGGTAAAGCTTGATTTAGAAAGCCAAATTACAGAGTTGCATGCCATTGAAAAGAACAGTTATGAAAAAATCGATAATCTCCTTGCGCAATTGGATCAGACACAAACCCAAAATACTGATAGTTTCGAAAAAATGAATACCCTTCAAAGTGAATGGGAGTTATTGAAATCAGATTATGAAGAGAAGTCGATCCAACTTCAGGATACACAAGATGATCTATCTTCTTCCGAACAAACGCTCGATAGTCTTCGGCATCAGTTAGGCCTGAAGGAAGAAATGTTTCGGGCAAATCTTGAAATCGAAGAGAAAAAGAAACAGGAACTGCGGGAAGTGGTATCAGAGATCCAAGAACAGAATGCAGAGCTAACCAAAAAGTCTCATGAACTCGCTGAGTTGCAAGAGAAGTTTAACTCTCAATCAAAAGAATTCCTGGCGACTCAACAAACTCTTCATGAGTCACAAGAAGCCTTCACTGACTTGAAAAAAACACTCATTGAAACCACATCCCAAATGGCTTTTTCCCAAGAAAATTATCAGAATGCCAAGGTGAACTTTAAAAGAGACAAGGCAGATATACTAGAAGCTCTTGAAGAGAATGCTGAAACCATTTCTTACCTCGAGAAACAACTCAGCGCAAAAGAAGTGGTTATGAAGTCGAGCATGAAACAAGAGGAAAATAATAAGGACCTCTTGAGAGAAAATATCAATCAACTGAAAGATCACAACCGACAACTCTTGTCTCGTATCGAGGCATTAGAACGAGACCTAAAATTTAAAAGTGAGCAAGTGAATAATTTGTTGATCTTTGAGAGAAAGTACGAAGAAGAGAGAAAAAAGCGTTTGATCAAGGAACAAGTGCTCAAACAACTTCAATCCCATCTCAATCAACAGAAAAGCTCATTAAATAAATTAGAAAACACGCGACAAAATCTAAAAGATGAACTGGAGCTGACTCAAGACTCTTATTCTCAACTAGCCAAAGAGCTTGCGAAACGACAACCCTCACCTGGAATCGCACAAGACCACGTGATGACTGATCCTCAACATCATATTGTTGAAGAAGGGGAGACCTTGATGCATATCTCCATGAAATACTACGGTACCACTAGAAAGTGGAGACGCATTTTAGAATCAAACAGGGATGTCATTGCCGATGAGAATAAAATCCAACCCGGTACAGAAATCATTATCCCTTAAAACTTAGATCTTTAAGTCAATATACAGAGCCCTATGGGTTATGTATTTTGATATTGTCTTGTCAAAAAAAAATATTTAAAAATAAAAATTTTAGGTATATAGATAACTTCGAGTGGATAAAGCATAGGAGATGATATGAATGTCGGTGGTGTTAAGGGATCTGAAGTCAGTCAAGAACCTGAGATATATTTTACAGTGGTTATTCATAATCTCGACATACTTTCTCACCTTGAATTCTCGACATATTTGAAGGTTGATCTGGCCACACTGAAGATTGATCGAGATACTAGTTATTTTTGGTCTTACAGTGAAGTCTCGGATATCTTGGATGTTTTG
Organism: Chlamydiota bacterium; assembly: GCA_011065065.1. GTDB lineage: Bacteria > Chlamydiota > Chlamydiia > Chlamydiales > SLFE01 > JAAKFL01. The sequence goes on from JAAKFL010000016.1 coordinate 14,948, forward strand.
GATGCGACGTTTCAAGCGGCACTTCATAATGGCGGACCTGATGTGATGAAGATGTTTCAAAAGAGTTATATGAATCTGTATAAGCTGATGAAACGTTATGAGGGATATGAGGGGGCTAAGGAAAGAATTGATGAAATCCAGATGAAGTATCACAAGTATGTGAGGGAAAATTTAGCCAGAGAAACTTATTCTATCTTGAATGGAAAGGTTGAGAGGGCTGCGGATGATGTTCTTTACCGAACTCGATCTTATTTTATGGGTCGAGAAAAAGCCAAACATGAAGCCAAGAAAAAACGGGATTCGCTCAACTTTAAGTGGGAGTTACATCGATTGTTGCATGGGATTGAGCAGTATCAGCTGAATGATGATTTGAAAGAAGCTTGCTCTACGATTCGGATGATATTAAAGGGGAACCAGTCAAAAGAGCCTGATGCAAAAAATCGATTCCGTGAAGAGATTCAAGATGCTTTGAAAAAATTAAAAACCCCTGAAGTCGTCTCAACGCCTCCGCCACTTCCCCCTAAAAAGAAGGTGAATCTTGTGAATTCTTATAAGATGGTTGACGTGACAGCTGAAGAGTTATTACAGATTAAGAAAAATCTTAAAGCAGTGGTTCCTCGTGAAAAACCAGTAGACGAAGAAAGTGATAGCCTTGTGACACCGACAATGTTGAAAGAGGCGAAAATGATTTTGAATAAGACACCAGCATTTGATGAGTTAATTACGAAGGAGCAGGAAGAACGGGAACCTGTTCTTGATCTGAACGTGCTCACTCCTTTGATGGCGGATCATATTGCGGATCGATATGGCTCCATTCCGGATGATGATCTTGCTTATGAGGAATTCATGGATTTAGACCCAAAAGAAGCTTTGATTTTCATTTTTGAATCGATGATGGATCGAGTGAGTCAATTGACCTTTGATGTTTCGAGTGATGAATCGAGCGAAAGCTGGACGAGTGATGATGAGCTTGAGGTAACCTTGTTTGAAGAGATTGACGATGAGGATCCTTATGGTTATACGCCTTTAAGGGAGACTTATGCATTTTCGCAAACGTATGTTCCCTTGCCTGAGTTTCAGTTTCAGGATGTGATTCTAAGTTTAGAGGAGTCACCATCATTTGCGATTCGACGGAAGCAAATCGACAATAATTAAAAATAAAAACATCCTGTCCATCCTTACTATCCTGCCTATCCTGTGCTAAAAAAAAACAGGATAAAAGGATAGTAAGGATGGACAGGATGTAGTTATTTTCTTCGGTATGGTCTCAACCAAAACAACAACACTATCCCCATTGCCACAATCCCACCTCCAGGATAGGTCAACACATAGCGCGCAGGATCATGATTCACGATCAGCTGAACTTTCTTAGCTGAATGTCCATCGCTGGTAGTTACATTCGCCAAATAAAAACGATAACCATCCCATGTCTGATGCACATGATTCATACTTAATGAAATTTCTTCCGATGTCTCGCCTGTCACAATTAAGTCACATTCATAACTGAAGGTTTGCTGGGAGTCAGGATAATCGATCTGGCACCCTTCACGTAGCCTGACATGATAGGGGATCGTCAGGAACTCAGGCCGATACTGAATCAAATACTTTCCACCCAAAATCGGCCACTTCAACGAGGTACTATAGGGATCATATCCGACAGGGATGACTTTGTCCTCGATTTTCACAGTAATCAAGGGACGGTTGTCTTCCAGCTTTTTCAATGGAGGAATCACTTTAAATTTTGGGATTAAAGGGCTTTCTAACGTAATGGTTTCTGTTTGTGGGGGAATGCGTCGCAGAAGAGTCCTCAAATGAATCCCATAAGCTCTCAGAAGGATCGTGATCAATCGAGTCGACTCTTCTGGCTTGATTTCGTAGTCGTTGGGAAGAGTTTCAGAAATCGCGAACATCTGCTCAATAAGAGATTGTTCAGGACAGCTTCCTGAAACACATAGATATTTCCATGGAGCCTTGTCTCGGTTATCTTCGTTTAATTGATCCAACAAGATCATGGACCAGTAGGCTGCATTGAGCTGGTCTTGAGAGATTAAACTCCAATCGACCTGTTTTTCATAAGGATAAATCCATTCATTTGATTTGTCCCAGTCGATTAAAAACTGAACAAATTGGTCACAAAAGTTGTCTTGACAACCGGATCTTAAAAGTTCGATCGGGGGAGTCAATTGTTCGGCTTCCGCAAAGGCTAGTTGGAGGTCTTCTTTTAATGCCAGGATTTGACTTTCTTCCTTTTCAACCAGATTGAGTTTTTCATGCTCAAAAGTGCTTTGGACAGCATAGCCTCCATATCCCTCTTCGTAAACCACAATTGTCGACAATTCATTGTGTCGAAAAATGTCGCAATCCACTCTTCCATGCTCATCGAAAAACACGAGATAATGATCTCCTTCGTTATCATTTAATAGAAGAAAAGTTGAGGGTCGTTCAATTTCGACACGTACAGACTGATGTCCATCAGATTGGTTTAAAAGACTTAATGAACCATCAAGTGGAATTGTGATGTTATCAACCAGTATTTTAGGTTGATCAAAACCTTTTTCTTTTGAAAAGTTGAGCTGTGTATCAAAATTTAAATTTTCATCAATGATCTTATTATTTTCCCGAGAAACTTGTTGTACCCGTAACCCCTCTGAAAAGGCTTTCTCGACCTCTTTTTCCACATCATCACTTTGGACTGAATTCAATAAGGCGTATTTGAATTCATGATGAGGATAAAAATTAATTAACTCGACGAGATCATTAGAATCAATTGTTTGATTTTTAATTGGGAATTTATAGATCTTTCCTAAGCGATCTTCCAGTGAAAGAACACCTGATTGTGCTACGATGATTTGATCATTTCCGCTTCCTTCCACAAGAAGCATGGCGCCTTGCGTTCCCCAATACGACTTGATAAGCGTACCTGTCAAGATCATGATCAGTCCAACGTGGGCAGTCAGAAAGGGGATGTGTTTCAGACGAAATGGCCAGCGACGCAAAGCTGCAATGATAAT
>JAAKFL010000160.1 GCA_011065065.1 Chlamydiota bacterium
GGGTCAGACGTGTGAGAGGGGTCAGACGTCTGACCCCTTACTTTGTCATTTCCTAAGTTCGTTAGCTCACTTGAGGCGATTTAACATATTAGATATACGGTCTTCTGTATCTGTATCTATAGATTCGAATTTTTTAAATTCAGCAACCAGGCCCTCGATGGCTGAACGCACTTCTGTCCATCTGTATTCGGGGAACTCATTTCTTGGATCATTTAAGAGTTCGATAAATGCCTTGATTTCGTCTTTAGGCCTTTTTACATGCTCATTTTTTATATAGCACCAGTATATTGTGCCTAACGTATCCCTAATCGCAGTATCATGACTAGATGATGTGTTCTTGTACTGATTAAACAACTGCATGGCTTTCTTAAACTTGTGATGAGTTGCAAACAAAACAGCGCGGTCATTCAGAGGTAGCTTTGTGTGGATGTGAGCCAGATTTTGACTGTCCTCCTTGGAAAGAGTTATGTCCTCGATAATTCTATCCATCCCTAGTTTTTTTGCAGTAGCATTTAGCGCTCTTATCCAAGAAGGTACATAAAAAATCAGGGTCCAGTTTTTGAATGATTCGTTAACAGCAGATGGATTATTTGTTATTTCACGTAGCATAGTTTTTGTGGCTTCTCCAGTTTCATGTTTGATTACGCTACCCACCTTGTATTCCCAAGCTGATCCAGTTTTATAAAATAGAACGTTATCTTTACCTATGAAATCCATGAGCTGATTTGTTTTTTTATAATACTCTTTAAATTTAGTTAAGAAATCTAACATGAGTTCACGGAGGTTTTCGTCATCATCGAGAAGCTTGAAAATGGGTCGAAAAGACTCTTGAAATACTAGATAATTTTCGATATCGAATCCTTTTGTAGCTTTCTCTGCGCCCATAAGAAATGAGTTCATTTCGTGATACTGTGAAAGGTTGTCTGTTATTTTAACTCCATCTTTTTCTAGTGCGTCGGTATTGAATCCAAACTTTTCTTCGGATTGGAAGCATGTATCATACTTGACGACTGATACAATGGATTCTTTTGCCGTTGGCCAGTCTTTCTCTTTTACTGAGTCAATGAAACGAGTTTCAATTAAGCATCGTGATGTACCAAAAATTTGGTATAGTTCGTTGTATTTGTGGGTCAGTTCGGCTAAGTTCTCTTTTAGCTTATCGGTAGGATTTCCTACCGTATTCCGCATCACTTTCATAAAAAACAACGGATTTTCCTCTGACTTATAAATGTCATGCGTGCCACCACCAGGAAGCTTAATTAATCGACTAAGATCAATTGCATCTTCTTTATCTCGAGGAAGGGATGACAGATATTCGGATACTTCCCGTTTCTCAACGGATCGCACACGTTTACTTTGCGGAAAATGTGTCGAGACTAAGTTGGTCATCTTTGTATACGAATCTACAGGCAGATTTCTCAAACGATTAGCTAGCGTATCTACTGTGAGGGCTCCGTCTCTCTGAGCGTTTTCAAGAAACTGTTGAATTATCGGAAGATCTTCTTCATGGAGGGACACTATCTTGTATCCAGAGGATAGGTTGTCGCTCATTGTAATCAGGTTAAACTTGTAGGTCTGACCGTTAGTGAAGATATTATAATGATAGTTGTATTCCATATAAAACTACGATTTAGTTGTTTTTTAGCAATTTTTTATATACTTTTAGTAAGTTTCGGATTTTTATTAATAGAACCTTATCTCTGTGAAAAAGTTCTAAATTCTCAATGACCCTATATCCACTTTATTTAATATTCTAATAATGAAATGTATAGATCGCATTAATTTGAAATTAATATTTGACAAAAAAACGGGGTCAGGTCTAGTGAGAGGGGTCAGACGGGAGGATAGGGCTTATTAACGCCAAGCGGCTGTAAAACAGAAACATAAGCCACTGTCTCTTTTGAAGCTTCCATAGCCATCTTAGCTGATGGATAAAATGTCAGATTCTGTCCCATGAATTTTAATCTTAATCTTATTCAATCAGCAATTCCCGATATTTTTTTCACAGAGACACACAGAGAATTGCACAGAGAACACTGAGTTTAGGATTAAAAAAACTCAGTGCTCTCTGTGCAATTCTCTGTGTGTCTCTGTGAAAAAAATATCGGGAATTGCTGAGCAATTTAAATCAGATTATAATGCTACAATTCGTCGTTTTGCAATCGCGTGGAGGATTGAGATTAATTGGCTCAGCACGCTTTTTCTTTTTTCGGCCTAAACGTTTTAAAGATTTAAAAATCTCGATTATTAAAAATGATGATAAAATGCCATCGTTTTTGATTTCTTAATATGATTGAAGGTGTGAAATATAAGCGAAAATGAAAGACATGTCAATGAGGTTCTCAACAAATGACGCTGAACATAATTGATCACAACAATTGATCACATGCTTGACGTTTATTAGCTCGTTGATCTATATTGATTTGGCATGAACACGAAATAGATCTTGAATGCACAAAACCAAGGATGACATATGGAACCACTATCATGTTCAAAAACGGATATTGTCGAGTTTGTTTTAAGGAAACCGGATGGAAGTAAAGAAACTCGTTATCCTATCACAAGAGAAGCGCTTCGTGGAAAAGTGATAAGTCTCGATGGGCTGGTGGAATCTTTAAAAGAAGAAGACTACAAAGTCGCAAAGTTTGTTATCGAATTTCTTGTAGAGGAAAACGAAGAGTGTTCATTTTATTCTCGAAAACTGATTGAAATTGGGACAAAATATCGCATCCCAGGGATTGTCGCACTGTCAGTTGAAAGGATGGTTCTGGAGAAATTACGTGATTTATCTCTATCAGCGTGCATAGATCGTCCTGGGGAAATGATCAATCCTTACATACCAGTGATTAGATATAATGCGGAGGGAACTTACTTTGCGATTCAAGAAAGAAACGGAAGAGAATGCTTGGTTAAATATCATTGTCATTCCAGCTTGGGTGAATGTGATACTCTGATTGCAAAAGGTGAATTGACTCGGACATCAACGCCATCGATAGGTGAAGTTTTGACTTCAGTCAAAGTTTGCTTTGAAAACACAGTACATGAACGATTGCTTCGTGAAGGGTGTAAAAGAGAGGAGAAACGCAAATTTTCAGAGTTCGCGTTTTTACATCATCAACATGAAGACGATAGAAACCTCATCGAGATGCTGGAAGGTATGATTCAACCAAATGCTTATATACCAGATATTCAATATAATAAGGCTGGAACTTTTTTCGGGATTCAAGAAAGACATGGAAGAGAATACTTGGTCAAACATCATCCCCACCCCAGTTGGGGTGAATGTAAAACGCTGATTGAAAAAGGGGAATTGACGCTGACATCAACCCCATCGATAGGCGACGTTTACACGTCACTCAACCTTTGCATGGAAAGTCTTTGGCAAGAACTCGAATTTCGAAAAGGTTGTACCGAAGCTGATGGACGCAAATTTTATGAGTTCTCATTTTTACAGCATCAAAATGCCACGGATGCGGAAATCGGCAGGTTGTTGAATGAGATACTGAATCCACCAGCATCTGAACCAAAATCTGAGTAGAACTGAATAATTTTTTAGAAGGAGATAACAAATGGAACCCACGAAACCTATATATGAATCAGAAACAAAATACGTGACTCTTGTCTTAAAGAAAGACGATGGAAAGAAAGAGACTCGCTATAGAATTGAAAAAGATGAACTTTTACAAAAAGTAACGTCATTCCATAGTCTAGTGAAAGACGGCTTAGCAAATCCTACTGAAAATAGCGAGATAGAGCTGCCTATTATTCTTTGCTCTAGAATCACAAAAGAGGACTATGAAGATGCCGAATTTGTCGCGAAATATCTCAGGAAAGCTAAGGAAAAATACGACTTTGATCCAGAGAGATTACTCAACATTGGCTCGACCTATCACATTCCGGGCATCATTGCATTGGCTCATCAGAAGATTCATGGGGAAATACTGACTAGTGTAATCCCGGATCCTCATAAAAAAGTGCTAGAGTATTTAGAGCTACTATTCACTAAAGAAACTGATCCAAAGGTGGATGCCAGTTTCTTGATCACACATTTGGCATTGATTCTGAGAGACCACTGTGATCCAGATATTTTGGCTGAGAAACTTTGCACCCTTAACTCTTCTACGGAGGTCGATAAGCTTGTTGACCTGATAATCAGGCTCAAGCGGCTGGATACTCTTGATTTAGATTTTGTTAGACAAGAGGGTTCCTATCATTTAGTTGTCCGGAATTTAAAGTTCGAAAATCATGAAGAATATAATGTTTTGATCGATGCCGTCAATATATTAAGAGTTCCTTCATTAGAGCTTAAATTTTTGGAATCAGGATTGGAAAGTATTGATGACTACATCACGGCTTTTCAACAGCTTTGCAATCGATTCAACCACAATCATGTTGTGGAGCATTTGAAACTCACTCTTTCAGGATATTGTCAAAGTGAAGCAGTGACACATTTAACCCAATTTTTGGATTGTTTCACCAATTTAAAAAGCCTCACTCTTGGAGACACTCGCAGATCTCCCGAGACCCTCTCATGTTGGAATGGCCTTGAAACTCTGACTGATTGTATTTCTAAGATGGAGGGCTTAAGAGAATTGGTTTTAGTTGATGTTTACGGTGGAAGTCTTCTTACTAAGGTTGTCAATACTAAAGGATTGGAGTCGATAACATTTCAAAACGTTGGGTTTGGCGAAGAGGGTATGAAGGCCTTGTGCAATGATGTGTCATATTCAAAAATATCAAAAATCTATTTCAGCCATATTCCTAACTTAGAAGACGATGGTTTAGAACGCCTCGGGAGCTTACTCAGAGGTCATG
>JAAKFL010000161.1 GCA_011065065.1 Chlamydiota bacterium
CCGAAAGTGACCCTATCTTGAGGTCGCAGTTTTCTCCCAGGTTTCCCCAAAGTTTCCCATGTATGATCATCGATACGTCGAATCAAAAAGATTTCAACTGCTGCACCAGTCGTTTTGTGACCTAATAATCGCGCTTTTAAGACTTTGGTGTCATTGAGAATGATTTGATCTTCTTTTCCGAGAAAATCCTCGAGCTCATGGAATCTCATCTCATCAATTTGGCCGCTACAGCGATCGATGACCATAAGACGGGAGTCATCCCGTTTTTGGCAAGGGTGCGAAGCAATCAAATTTTTAGGCAAATCGTAATGATAAGCAGACAAGTCAAATAAGTTTTTCATGAACAATATGATAACAGATTAGGGAAAAAAAGGATATTAAGGATGAATTATCCTGTCCATCCTCAATATCCTATTAATCCTGTTTTTGGCCTAACGCGAACGGTGATGATATTCGGTGATTTGTACCTCAGCTATCTCTTCGTTATGCTTGGGATTCATCGTCAACTCAATACTACTTCCAGGAAACGACTTCGATAGAATCTGAGCGGCATTGTCTCCTTGACGCGCCATCACCTCAATATCGTCAATCGAGACTTTTTGCATCCCATGATACATCCCTTCATTTCCTCCAGACACAAGATGAACCGGAAATGGAGTCACTCTCCCTTCATAAATACCTGTCTTGCTCATCACCATATACCGAGTGCTTCCAAGAGCTTCAACCACCAAAGGATCTGTATTCTCAGTGCAGTGACCATAATACCCCACATCATTCGCATTGATATCCCAGTAATGATTTTCGGAGTATTGTGAGACGTGATAAGAGTGCGTTCTTTCGGTAATCGCCGCTGCGGCCAAAGCCTCTGCATTCAGAGGTCGATTGAATTTCGTGGGCATAGTCGATGCTAGGTAATCTTCAATCTCAATTTCATTGACAATGCTTAAGGTGCCCCCAATGTCATAAATGTAGAATTTACCGCGATAATCGCGCCCATTAATGCTCACCAAAACATCGCGGTGATCAGGCACCACAACTAATTGATAAACACCTGGAAACTCTTCGCCCCATTTTAATCCCTGAGAAAGAGCTTGTATGCGAGCTCCTTTAGACACAAATCGTGTTGCGACCCTTTGGTTTTTATAGGGGTCGTATAAATTGTAGGTCCCTTTGACCTCAAGGTCCACATAAGGGACATCGTGCAATACCAGTACCTTTATAGTTGCTGGCTCATGTTCTTCGTTTGCAACAAAGACACTTTTTATTCTGTCCCAAATACCAGCCTGCAACGAGGTGGTTGTGGTACAGCAAATCAGTAACGTGATTAGAAGTCTGAGAATCATCTGGCTTCTCCTTAAAATTTCCCTAAGTGCTTATAAGCATGGTGCGTGGCCACACGCCCACGGGGTGTTCTCTTTAAAAATCCTATGCCAATCAGAAATGGCTCAACGACATCTTCAAGGGTTAAGGCTTCTTCGCCTACAGCCACCGAGAGTGTATTGATTCCCACTGGCCCACCTTGATAATGATCGATGATCACTTCCAATAGCTTCTTATCCAAATCATCAAGCCCTAGCTCGTCAATCGACAACATTTCCAATGCTTGACAAGCGACTTCTTGAGTGATTCGGTTATCCGCTTTTATCTGTGCAAAATCCCTGACCCACCGAAGCAAGTTGTTCGCGATGCGAGGCGTCCCCCTTGCACGCTGCGAAATCTCCCTTGCCCCTTCATGATCAATGTTTATGCCTAATATCTTCGCAGTTCGATTGATAATGTCTGCGAGGACTAAAGCGGTATAATACTCCAAACGACAGGAAAATGCAAACCTTGATCGTAGGGGACCTGTTAGTTGTCCCACTCGAGTTGTCGCACCGGCTAATGTAAATTTATTGAGATCGACTCTTACCGACCTGGCATTGGGACCGCTATCAATCAAAAGGTCAAGAGTATAGTTTTCCATGGCAGGATACAAATACTCCTCCACAACACGATTCAATTGATGAATCTCATCGATAAATAAAATGTCTCCGTCTTGAAGATTTGTCAGAATTCCCGCGAGATCTCCTGCCTTTTCAATCACTGGACCCGAAGTGACGACAACATTGGTTCCCATTTCTGTTGCTAGAATATTCGCTAAGGTCGTTTTTCCCAGACCGGGAGGACCGCTGAATAAACAGTGTCCCAGCGGCTCATTCCTCTGTTTTGCCGCCTCAATGGTTACCATCAATCGTTCACGAATGGCATCTTGCCCTTGAAATTCATTCATAGTACGAGGGCGCAGGGGAACTTCAAACTTTTCATCTTCTTTGCAGAACGACGATTTAATAAACGTTTCAGCCATTTATACAACACCTAAGGCATTTAAAAATACGAGGACAATCAATGCTGGGGCCAGGTACTTGAAGCAGAACCAAAGATAAAAGTTAAATAAACCATTTTCCCTCAAACCTTTAGACATTCCCCTATGGAGCTCTCGCACCGCCTTGGGGACTCCCCACTTCCAGCCGACCAGGATGATTGCAAAGAATCCCCCCAGAGGTATCAATATACTAGAAGTGGTAAAAAGCATCAACTCAAGAGGATTCATATCGAAAAAAGTGATGTCTTTCATCACGTTGGATGATAAGGCACACGGGAGCCCCAGCAAGAAAACTCCGACAGAACAAAGCGCCACTGCCCTCTTCCGCGGCCAATGAAAACGGTCGATCAAAAAGGCAATCGTCGGCTCCATGGCTGAGATTTGTGAGGTCAGTGCTGCCAAGAAAACCAGCAAAAAAAACGCAATGGCCACGAAGTAACCTCCGGTGATTTTGCTGAAAACCAAAGGCAATGTTTGGAAAAGGAGTCCTGGTCCGGCATCCGGTTCCATGCCAACAGAGAAAACGATAGTGAATACGGCAATGGCAGAAAACAGAGAGACCAATGTGTCCATGATGAGCACCGGAAAGCAGCTGGTCACGATGTTGTCATCTTCATGCAAATAGCTGCCATAAGTGACCATAGTCCCCTGCCCAATACTCAAAGTGAAAAACGATTGTCCGAGGGCAATCAAGAACATTAACGGGGTCACCTCAGACCAGTCAGGAGAAAACAGATAAGAGAGTCCGTTGAACGAATTTGGAAGAGACAGCCCCTTTAAGACTATAGTGATAAGAACGAGGTAGAGAATGGGCATTATAACCTTATTTCCCCTCTCAATCCCTCTGCGAACCCCACTTACGAGAACTCCCCAACACCCCACTAAAAAGAGCAGGTGAAATCCGATGCCCCAAAGCGGGCTTTGAATGAGTGAATCGTAGTGTACAGCGGCTTGATTTGCCGAATCAAAGGCCGTTAAACGGCCAGAAATGGCCTCTACCAGATAGCCCAAAATCCATGCTGCGACGGCGCTGTAGAAGGCGCTGACGATGAAACCGGTTATAATGGTAATAGAGCCTAAAACCGCCCAAAAATTGCTGTTTCCCAGCCGTTTAAAGGCTTCTGATGGGCTTCTTTGAGTTGTCCGGCCGATTAGGACTTCGGAGATAAATACGGGAAATCCAATGGCCAGGAGGCATAAAAGATAGACGACAACGAAGATAGCCCCACCATTGGCGCCCACGACATAGGGAAATCGCCAAATATTCGCTAAGCCTACAGCCGACCCTGCAGCGGCGAAAACAAAACCAATTTTTGAACTCCAAGATCCTCTTTTCATACGAGCTAGTTTATGGGAGGGAAAAAATAAAAACAACGGTGATTTTTGGAAAATAAAATTTTTACTTTACGAAATAGGGTGTGAAACAGCAGTATTTAATTGCTTTTAATGAAATCTTTAATTAGAATTAACACTTAGTTGTTTTAATTAAAGAGTTAAGGAAACAATATAGGTGGGATTATGCCAGAGCTAGAAAGATTAGATGGTAGTGCAGCAGTTGATGGGACTCCTATTGTGGGAGATCACAGTCTTCAAAAAATGATTCACATGATGCTTGTAGAGAAGCTGGACCAAGTGGATGAAAAAGCACGTGTGGAGGTCGATATTTTGCTGGACCGTCAGAAGCGTGTGGAATTTTTGAACAAATATGAGCGTGAGGTAAACTCTGTCATCGACAATAAGACTGGGACAGTTGAGCGCGAAAAATTAAATGATTTGATTGAAGAAGGCCTTGAACTCAAGGCCGATGCTGATATTAGACGCGAAAATGCGGCTAAGCTTCGTGATGAGATTGAAGAATTAAAGGCTGATGATGAAGAAGGCAATAAAGCAGAAATCGCCAAAAAGACAAAAGAAGCAGAGTGGCTAGAGCAATCAGCGGAAGAAGCTTATACAGTGCTTCAAGCCTGTGACATCATTGACAAAGAGGGAAATGTTGTCGATGGGCTAACAACTTATATTGAGACTGCAACAACAAGGCTGATGGAAAACATCCGTTCTTACAAAAAGATGTTGCAGACGAGAAATAACACTCAATCTCAGATGGTACAGAGGTTGAATAACGAACGAAATGAAGCTTTGATGCTTGCCAAGGACATTCAAAAAACGATACATGAGATTATGAAGCGAATGGCATCAAATATTCGTTAAGAATTAAATATTGGAGAAGTTTTATGTCAAACACAGTTGATCCGATTTCGAATGAAGTTCAAATGCTGACACCAGCTCAGGCTTTGGAAGAGACGAAGAAGATGGTCGTTGACCACTCTGGTGCTTTACCTGTGGGTCCTGAAACGAATTCCCCTAAGGTCAATAAGACCACAATTGGGATTGCTCAGCATGAGACGCAGTTCATTGCGAAGACTCCGGA
>JAAKFL010000162.1 GCA_011065065.1 Chlamydiota bacterium
AAATAATGAGATTCTCTCTGAGTTCTCTGCGACCTCTGTGGTGATTTATATGCAAAAGTCTACGAGAAACCTATTTTCATGTAATTGATAATCAAAAAGATATGGTTCAGCGGGAACTTCTGCTAAGTTTATGAATTTTCAGCATATTGCAAAAACAGGTCGGCAATTGCCGCAGCAGAGAGATGCCAGACTACATGCGGCCATGTCACTCCATAGTTCCTTGAGAGATGAGCGTCAGCAAGGTTGATGGCAACCGCAGTTGTTACAGGGGCTGCAAGCCAAGGATGATCTCCAAGTACTTGATAGTCTCTAATCAGCTTTGATAACACAATGAGCACGCCAATTTTGTCGACGGTCAATAGCCACTGTTTAGGAATGCTATGGCTGATAGCAGAAGCACAGCCGGCAAAAAGAAGTTCCGGAGATCCGTGTTTTAAGCCGACATAAATAAAACCTGCATTTGAAATCGTGCACCAGAATTCTGCCATATAGCAATTGACCTTGTACCAATTTTCTCGTTGGCTGTTATAATCAGTCAACTTCCCCAAAAAACTTGTTTTTGATTCTTCATCAGGATGAGTCCAAAAGCCTGCCCCACGTTCAAAAGCTGGCTCCGTAATGGTTTTTGGAAAGATTGATCGAATGACTTGACAAGCTCTATTCGCTTTTTGTGTGAATGAACCCCGATAGGATGTTGGAACGTGACCATGACATGATGTTGTAGCTTCCATAGTTCCTCCTTTGTTAAAAAACAACAAAGTTACCAAAGGAGGAATACTTTTACAATCTTTTAGCAATCGTAATAGAGATGAAATTCATAGGGGTGAGGACGGAGACGGAGTTCATCAACTTCGTTCTTCATCTTGTAGTCAATCCAGGTTTCGATGAGGTCTTCAGTGAACACCTCACCTTGCAACAGGAACTGATGATCATCTTTTAAGGCTTGTAAAGCGTCTTCTAATAAAGCAGGAGTTTTTTGATAGCCCTCAAGTTCTTCAGGCGTCATCTCATAGATGTCAACATCAAGAGGTTCTCCTGGGTCGATCTTATTCTTGATCCCATCGATTATCGCCATCAGCATCGCTGAGAATGTCAAGTAGCCGTTACAGCTGGGGTCTGGGCAGCGGAATTCGATCCGCTTGGTTTTTGGGTTCTTGGAGTACATCGGGATGCGGATAGCAGCAGAGCGGTTTCTCGCTGACATCGCCAAATTGACGGGTGCCTCAAATCCGGGGACAAGCCTGTGGTAGGAGTTGCTCGTTGGTGCGGCGAAGGCAAGCAGTGCCTGCGCATGACGGAGCAATCCACCGATGGCGTAGAGCGCAGTCTCGGATAGGCCCGCATATCCCTCTCCAGCAAAGAGGGGGGTGTCATCATTCCATAGAGACATGTGGATGTGCATTCCACTGCCGTTGTCATCGAAGATTGGCTTAGGCATAAATGTCACGGTCTTATTGCGCCGTTTTGCGACATTTTTGACGATGTATTTGAACCACATTAACTTGTCTGCCATATCAAGTAGAGGAGCATATCTCATATCAATTTCACTTTGACCTGCAGTTCCTACTTCGTGGTGATGCGCCTCAACAAGGATTCCTAACTTGTGCATTTCATACACCATTTCCCCTCGTAAGTCGTGTAGGGTATCAGTGGGGCTAACAGGGAAGTAACCCCCTTTGTAACTTGGCTTGTATCCGAGGTTGGGCTCTTCAAAGCGTGCTGTGTTCCACGCACCCTCTACAGAGTCGATATGGTAGAACCCTAGATTCTGTTTCTGTTCATAGCGTACTTCATCGAAGATAAAAAATTCCGGTTCCGGTCCAACGTTGCAATGTGTGGCGATACCTGTTTTTCTCAGGTATTGCTCTGCTTTTTGAGCCACGTAACGGGGATCTCGATTATATTCTTTTAATGTTTCTGGATCGAAAATATCGGCAATGACACTTACGGTGGGTTTTTCAAAGAAGGGATCCATACATGTTGTTTTTGGGTCGGGAATGGCGAGCATATCGGAGACATTAATCGCCTGCCATCCTCGTATCGAAGAGCCATCGAAGCCTACCCCTTCTTCGAATGTTTTTTCATCCCAGGTCTCGATGTGGAAGCTGCAGTGCTGCCAGGTCCCAAGGAGATCAGTGAACTTAAGGTCAATCATTTGGGCATTATTTTTCTTGGCATATGAAAAAAACTCGCGTGGAGTCATATCTCCTCTCCTAAATATCTTCTTTATCCAACATATATATAAAAAACTAATTCTGATGAGTATATTTTTAAATCATTGAAGATCAGCACTTTAAAAAGAACCACCACAGAGGCACCGAGACACAGAGAAAGTAATATTTAATACGTTACTCTGTGCCTCTGTGGTGATTCTTTGTTTGCTCTAAGAAGCTTAAGTTGAAAAATCAGGATCGTGATATAATATGATCGGGCCGATGTTCAGATTATGAAAAAATTGCAGAAATCGCATAAAAGAATACGACGGCTGTGCTGGCTCCCACAGGAATCGTGATAAGCCAAGAAACGACAATATCTCGAATGGTTGTAAGATTCAACGCTTCAATTCCCCGTGCAAAACCAACTCCGAGAACAGAACCTACCAACGTATGCGTCGCCGAAATCGGAAAACCCATACGTGAAGCAATCAGAATCGTTGCCGCAGCTCCAAACTCAGCGGAGAATCCTCGTGTTGGAGTTAGCTCAGTGATTTTTCTTCCAATCGTCTCTACAACTCGCCAACCCCATGTGGCCAACCCCATTACAATTCCAAAACCCCCTAGCGCTAACAACCAAAGGGAAACTTGGTTATCGGGAACAAATGAGCCGTG
Source organism: Chlamydiota bacterium (assembly GCA_011065065.1). Classification (GTDB taxonomy): domain Bacteria; phylum Chlamydiota; class Chlamydiia; order Chlamydiales; family SLFE01; genus JAAKFL01. The sequence continues at coordinate 2,829 of JAAKFL010000162.1, forward strand.
TAATAAAACATTCACAGCAACTGAAAGTGGGCCAATAGCGTTGGCGACATCGTTTGCTCCATGAGAAAAGGCCATCATGCAAGCACTCATAATTTGCAAACGGGAAAAAACCCTCTCAATCACCATAAATTCGGGAACTTGGATTTCTTCAACCGCTTTTTTTGACAACTCGCCTGATATGGTGTCAAATTGATCGACGATGTCTGTGAGCTTATCTTGAATCGTTCCGCGTGAATAACTTTGAAGCTTGTATAAATACCGTTTGGCTTTTGAGATTTCTCGGGCCAAATCAGGGTGGTGGAAGGTTTCTCGGGATGAAGATTCATATTTCGTAAGATCACTCAGCCAATATTTCGTAATTAAAAAGCCAATCAAGGAGATGGAGGCGGCTGTAATGGCACTCTTAAAAAATGTCGGGCTGTAATCGAATTGCTCTAAATCCTGAAAGAGAAAGACGACTGAAAAAACAAACAAAAAGGTAAAGACTATATAGGGTGTGAATTTTTGTGTGGCACGAATGGGATTGGAAGCGAAAAATATTTTGGTTCGTAGAAAATAGAAAAAGCAATAAGACAGCAAACCTCCAATTAGGGGCGATGCGATCCAACTACTTGCAATATAACCTACATTTCCCCAATAAACCGCATGCATTCCGCCAACAGCCATTCCAAATCCCACCATGGCACCCACAATGGAGTGTGTGGTGGAGACAGGGAGTCCAAAATAAGAAGCTAAAAAGAGCCATGTTCCGGCAGCCAATAAGACCGCTAGCATCCCATAGACCAGAATAATAGGATCGCTTTGGAAGAATTGGGAGTTTACCACTCCTTCTTCAATTGTTTGGGTGACATGAGAACCAAAGAAAAAAGCTCCGCAGAATTCTAAGACGGCAGCAACGACAACCGCTTGTTTGAGTGTTAAAGCCCCTGAGCCTACAGAAGTCCCAATCGCATTCGCGACATCGTTGGCGCCAATGCTCCAGGTCATATAAAGACCAGCTATTAGAGTGATAACGAGTAGTACAATCGTTATCGTTGTCATCTACAACTCCACTTAAAAGGGGTCTTCATTTTAACAATACCTATTTCAAATCGAGGGTCATGCGAATACGATTTGCTAGTTTTTCGGATAAATTAGATATCGAAGCAATCAATGAAAAGACATTTTGCCAAATGAAAAATGTCGCATACGTGAGTTCGTTTTCAGATGCAATAAGAGATTTGAGTAATTCGTGCTGGATCAGGTCGGCTTCATGTTCTTTTACTGAAATATCATCGACCATGTCGCGAACTTTTTCAGCTTCGATCCCTCCAAATGATGATTCGACGAGATCGTGTAGCTCTTTCACAATTTCATGGCACCCCTCAAAAGCCTCAATATTCTTTTTTAAATATTTATCAAAATTAGGTTTGAGAGAGGGAAGCATCTTGATGGGCTTGAGAGTGATCATTTTCGAGATATCTTCTGATACATCGGCAATGCTATCTTGAATGGAAAGAATTTCAAGCAAACGTGAGCGATCCATGGCAAGGAACAGTGTCTTGGGTAAATGGTTCCGGATGTCGTTTTTGGTCAGATCTGCCTTATGCTCAAGCTTAGAAATTTCTAAAGCGATTTTGTTGACTTCTTCATAATCTTCTTTTTGAAGAGCTTCGAAGAGATCGGGAATTTTGCTGACGCATCGGGAAACAAGCTCCATGTGGGCGAGGAGAGGAGCAAATGGCGAGCGTCCAAAGAGTCTTGTAAGTGTTAACATATCATGTGTCCGTTGTGTTGAACTTTAATTCTAGAGTATCGGGGAAAAATGATAAAGTGATTTCGAACTAGAGTGTCTTAGAAAATTTTTAACGCAAAGCGAGCCAGTCCTTTCAGGACCCCTATCGGGAAATAACCACATCCTGTCCATCCTAACTATCCTTTTATCCT
>JAAKFL010000163.1 GCA_011065065.1 Chlamydiota bacterium
ACCCCTGAGGGATTTTCTGAAGAGCTGACGACTGCGAATGATTGGGTCGGTTTTGCGTTGTCTGCTGTCGAGGCTTTTAACGAAAAATTCATTTAGAAAATTTAACCGCGAAGATCGCGAAGGTCGCGAAGATGCGCGAAGACCGGAATAATATATAGTGACTTTGTTTAAACGAAATCAATTAACTTTAATCCGCTTCTTCGCGCATCTTCGCGACCTTCGCGATCTTCGCGGTTAAAATTTATAAATCCAATTCCGTACAAAAAACCGTTACATTTTACATTCTCTGGTCATGAATCATGTCATAAAGCCTCCGTCCAGTCGGTCCACGATAACCCACATCCCGCAACCAAGCTGACATCCCATAGTTCCATCTCTTCCGACTGCTGTAGGTATAAAAGAAGTCTAGTGGCATGCTGAATCCCACCCCTTTGTCAAAGTATGTCGATCCATTCACCATATCGTGACCATTGGTCCGCGTATACCAAGCAATAAACCTCACACCATTGGCAAAGTATCGGGTCACTTCGTACCGAATTCCTAAGTCTCGAGCCAAAAACTGGCCAATACTCATTTTCAATCCCATCTGGAATTCGCAACTGTCGTAATACAAATCCATAAAATACTGATAACCGGTAAATTTTAAGAAGGTTGGGTTGAATCCCACAAATCTCCGAATTTCGTCAGAGAACCCAAGGCCAGAAAACTTTCTTTTTTTCAAAATGGCCGCTTCGAATCCCACAGCCCACGGACTGTCTACTGGATAATATAAAATTTCGCCCGCGATGCCTCCGTAATTCTGTGCAAAATGTCCCAAAGAGCCCCTGACAAACCATCCATTTGAAATGTTGGCATTCTTTTGGAGATACATTTGATCGATTGTCACTCCGGTCTGTTGATAAAAACAGACAATATCAGTGTGGACATTGATCAGCTGCGAGGGATTTAGCCTGTCGACTCCGATGAAATCTTCAAGTTTTGTAATCCCGATCCACCCTAACTGAAACTGATAAAAGACATCCCACGGAAGATATCCGCAAACGCCAGCATTGAGTCCCAGCGCATATTTAAACTTTCCCTTTGTGCTTCCAAAAAAAGTGTGGACTTTCGGAGCGTAATCAAAACAAAAAAGCCCTCTTTCATTTTCAAATAAAGTCTGTGTACGGCAGGGATCACAATAAGTGACATTGTTGATCGGAGAGATCAAATCAAGTTCAGCATCGCCGATATACCGATGACAATACATCTGCAGAAAAGGTTGATGATAATGATACTCCTGAATGGGAAACCCTTCAGCTTCCATCACGACGACGACTTTGTCGATATTGGACGGAGTTAAGCTTGATAACAGGTGATTCAAACGGCAACGCACTTGCCTTTCAAACAGATAAAAACAATTCCAAACTTTTAAACGGAGAACTCTGCGACAACAATCATCATAAGTGATCCAAGCCCCTAAAAGCTGGAACCCTTGGGCTTTGAGTGCGTATAAAAGATCTTGGACCACAACATCTTCTGATCTCAGACAACCGATTTCTTGAGTGTTTTTCGGAGCGCAATAAGGGAGCGGATCGTCGATTTTTGGGAGAAAACCCTTACTATTACCAAAATTATAATAACAAGAAATCGCAAATGCATACTCTTCACCACGGACACAGCTCCCCATCAGATCAAAGGTGTCCCAGAAACGGTACTTAAACCCGTAATTGATTTTTGACTTTTGATTCCGGCCATCGGGATGTGGCTCCCTTTCGGGATTTTTATAATCAATAGAATCATACTCAATATTCACAGCAAAGTTTTGAAAAGGAGAACAGACCCATTTTCCAAAGGGGAAAATGAGAAAGCCACCGAACCACTGCTTGATCCTACCGCTTCCGTAACCGATGGTGAGCTCGGAATTAAATTTTGGGAGAACTTGAGTCACCACAATATACTGTGATTCGAAGCCCTTAGTACCAATAAAGTCATCCCAACCAAGGGCAATGCCGGGAAGAATATAGTCGGAATCCTCCGGGTGGATTAAGGCCAACTTAAGATTTGCGCCTTTGTCTGAAAATTCTCCGAATCCCATATCTCCGAAGACGGGATCCAGAATTCCACTAAAAATGCGGTAGTTAGCTGTCATTTCCAAATTTTCGAAGAGCTGAACCCGAAGGTTCCAATTTCGGTAGGGCGGGACCTGTGAATAACCGAAGCCGATTTCCCCCTCCTTCCCCATTCTTGCAGAAGGCATATTGATGTAGCCTCCTTGCAAAGTATTGTTATACGTGACGGGAAACCTGTACTCCAACATCCGGTTGACCCTATTAACCGTCATCAAATCGCGCATCAAATCGCACGCATCATCATCAGAAGCGGGCAATGACGAAGTCATACAAATAAGTAGAAAAAAGATAAACCGTTTCATAATTAAGTGACTGGCATTATAACAGAGAATACAAAACCGGAAAGGAGAATTTTATTCATTGAAATAAAAGTCCTAATTATATTAGAAATCAAGATATTTTTTCATGAATTGATCGTTGTAAAGAGAGGTATCTTATAAATTCAGTAAAAGCAATTGAGAGTTCACAAAGCGAAACTGTATTGAATTCATCAAGTACAGGGAAATTATATGCCCGAACTGTGAGGTGGCTAAAAAGTGATCAAGCAAAATAATTAGGACATTCATCATCCGTTGTCACGTTTGCATTTGCGTCAAATGCGTCGCAAAAGATCCTCTGAAGCTGCTTTTGTAACTTGAATCAAAAAAACATCCTTGACAAATTTACGTTCGTAAAATAGAGTTGGCCCAAAAATACCTTCAGAAGGTGTTTTAGGGGTTTTTTTTGTTTCGGTATTTTCTATTTAGTCTTTTCGTTGTCTCATCATCATTTGCAAGCGAATTCGGGAATCGCCTTCCGCTTGCCAACCTTGAAGGTGGTCCAAACACTATTGTGAATGGATGTGTGAATGTCATCACAGGAGAATTTATTGATTCTGAAGTTCACTTTTATATTCCGGGTCCGGAGCCCTTGGTTTATCAATCACTGTACACAAATTCCATGAGGTGGAGAGATAACCATGCTTGTTGTGCCTCATTTATTGAACAGAATAAAAAGAGAAAGTACGAAAACAAATGCTTCTATTGTCATCCCGGAAATGTTTTCTCTAATCTGATTTCAAAAAAACAATCTGAAAACGAGCTCTTTAAAGTGGATATGTCTCTTGATGAGAATAAAGGGCTAACCAATATTGGACGAAATCTTGTTTCCGGTCAGACAAACCAGAAAAATTTTCAATTGACTCTTCCAAAACATTGGGATGATTTTGTCACATTCAAAACAGGGGATGGAACAGTCAATCGACTCAAGAAAATTAATAAAAGTGAATACAATCCCACTTACATTATCTCTTCGGTGAAAAAGCCGAGCCAAAATGGACTCTCTTATTCAACCGAATTTATTCAATACGCAAAAGGATATCGTCATACAGCTTTGAGAGCGGTCAATCACGATCATTCTCAGGTCTACTCTGAACTAAGTTTCAGCTATGAAGAACAAAAAGATGTTGTAGAATATCATTACGTCACTTCTAAAGATGGACGAACACTCAAAAAAACATTTCTCCCTAATAAACTGACCGAACGTATTTCTCCCTATAAAACTTTGACAAAAGTTACATGGAATTTATCCGAAATTGACAATCCTAATGGACCAAATATCAAGTACCATTACTGGTTTAACAAAGATGGAGTGCCATATCTTCAGATAAAGGACCTTCCTAATGGGCGAAGACTGACAGTCAATTATATTGGTCATAACAAAGCCCAAGGGTTACCGAATAATGAAAAATTAAGGAGGCATGATGACCGGAGGAGCAGGGTTTATGCTATTCGTGAGCCTATTGGCTCTACTAACCTCCTCCGTAATAGTTGTTCTCTCGAATATCATATTGAAAAATCAGGCCGTGGAAGTACGCAGGTCTATGATGCATTAAATCACAAAACGCATTATGGCTACGACGATCAAAAACGATTAGTGGCCAAAACTGAATACTTGGGAACTTCGAATCATCAGACATATCGTATCCATTCATTTAATTGGGGAGAAGATGGCGTAAATCAGGGGAATTTAATCCGCGAAGGGGTGCTTGATTACCCTAACATAATTGAATTTGTGAGGTACTATGACTACGATCAAGCGGGAAACGTCATCAAGGAAAGGCTCAAAGGCGATTTTATTGGAATCGATGCGCTAGCTGAGACAAGACATGGAATGCGGCCTGCGACTCAAATTGTCGAAAAAAATTACAAGTATTCGCAAGATGGATTGAATCTTCTCATCTCAGAAGAAGATTCCGATAAGACAACTCAATATACTTATGTGCCTGGGACCAATTTAGTCTCTTCCAAGTTTGTTTTAGCAGACGGCAAAATTCTCATTCGTGAATTTTATGATTATGACCAATATTCCATTAACATTAGAAAAATTACCGATGATGGTTGTAGTGAAGATCGAAATGATAAAATCGGTGTCACCCAAAGATTGATCACGAATACTCTTCCAAAATATTCGCGTCCTTGTTTTGGTTTGCCAGAAGTGGTTATGGAATCCTATTGGGATCCTGTATCACTTCAGGAAAAACAGCTTAAACGAACAGTATTTGAATACTCACCTGAAGGCTGGGTCACCAAACAAGATATTTATGATGC
>JAAKFL010000164.1 GCA_011065065.1 Chlamydiota bacterium
TTGACGATAAAAAAACAGGATTAACAGGATCGTAAACGACAGGATAAACAGGATCCTTCTCCTATATCCTGTTTATCCTGTCGTTTACGATCCTGTTAATCCTGATATTTTTACCAAAACATTGGAAATTAATAGATTGTCAATTAAAGCCTTATGTTTCTAATATTAAACGTTTTAGAGGAGAACGTAAAAAGATGTGTTAAATTGTAAGGGCAAGCCTGCGCACTCCAAAAAGTAATTATCGACTGCTTCTCAGCTTCGACAAAAGCCTCAGCATCTCAATATAAAGCCAGATCAATGTGACCATCAAGGCAAAGGCTCCATACCACTCCATGAACTTGGGAGCTCCCGCTGCTGCCCCTTTTTCAATCACGTCAAAGTCCAAAATCAGGTTTAAAGCGGCAATTCCGACGACGATCAGGCTAAAGCCGATTCCCGCAATACCACTTCCGTAAATGAACCCAAAGTTGACTCCAAAAAAAGAAAAAATAATGGAAACGAAATAAACAAGAGCGACGGCTCCAGTCGCCGCGACGACTCCGAGCTTAAACTTTTCGGTTGCTTTGATCAGGCCTGATTCATAGGCAAAAAGCATGACGGCCAAAGTTCCAAATGTTAAAGAGACCGCTTGAAAGACCAGACCGGGATATTGAGCTTCAAAAATCGAGGAGATGCCTCCGATAAAAAGTCCTTGAAAAAGGGCGTAAATAGGGGCTGTAATCCCCGCCCACTCTTTTTTATATATTGTCACAACAGCAGAGATGAGGCCTCCGAACACTCCCAAAAAGAGCCAAGGAGTGACCGATTGGGCATTTCCCGTTTGGAAGTAGAGATTCCAAGTAAACCCTGCGGTTACGAGAACACATAAAAGTAATATTAAAGTTTTGACAACGGTTCCCCCAATGGTCATCACGTTTCCAGCGCTGGCGTATTGGCGCATGCTGGAAAATGTTCCTTGGGTCAGGGATGGATTAGCTGATCTCATCATAGTAAAATCTCCTGCATTAGAGGCTGATTCCAAATTTGTAAACAGTCTCTTAGACTCCTAAATATAACCGATTACCTTGTATGAAAACAACTTAAAATGTATAATTTAACATTATAACTACGTATTAAATTGCACAGGCTTTTATGTTTTCATTTTTTAAAAAAATATTTGGTACCCAGCAGGATCGGGCGATTCGAAAGTATCGTTCAGTTGTGACTAATATCAATCAGCTTGAGGAAAACTTTCAGTCGTTAAGTGATGAGCAGATTCGAGCGAAGACTGACGAGTTTAAGAAGCGTTTAGAGGTGGGAGAAACGTTAGATCAGATTTTGCCCGAGGCTTATGCGGTGGTAAAAAATGTGTGTCGCCGTTTGCTTGGGTCGGAAGTCCACGTATCGGGTTACGACCAGAAATGGGACATGGTTCCTTATGATGTGCAGCTGATTGGAGCCATCGCCATGCATGACGGGACGATCGCGGAAATGCAGACGGGTGAAGGGAAAACCGTGACTGCGACACTTCCTCTTTACCTCAATGCTTTGACGGGACGACCTGTGCATCTTGTGACGGTGAACGATTACTTGGCCGAGCGTGACTGTCAGTGGACCGGTTCGATTTTGCGGTGGTTGGGATTAAAGACCGGCGTCTTGACTAATGCAACTCCTATGGAAAATCGCAAAGACATTTATGAGTGTGATGTTGTTTATGGAACAGCTTCTGAATTTGGATTTGACTATTTGCGCGATAACTCCATGGCCATGAGCAAGGACCAGCAGGTGCAGAGAGGTTATTTCTTTGCGATTATCGATGAAGTGGACTCCATTTTGATCGATGAAGCGAGGACTCCTTTGATCATTTCGGGTCCAGCACCGGAAAGTTATCAGATGTACGGAGATCTTAAAAGCGGTGTTTCCGAGCTTGTGCGTCGTCAACGCGATTTTTGTAATCGTCTCGCGACAGAAGCCAAGCGTGTTCTAGACAAAAGGGAGCTAGAGGGTTCTCTGCGACCTTCGGATGAGGAAATTGAAGGGGCACTTCGAAAGCTTTGGGTCGTGAGCAAGGGGACTCCCCGCCACAAGATTGTCAAAAGGATGCAAGAGGATCCTGATTTACGAACCGGAATCGATAACATCGACCTTTACTATCATGGTGAGCAAGGGAAGAAGGAAAAAGCCGGAGCTCTTGCGGAGCTTGTGATTATCGTCGACGAGAAAAGTAGTGAATACGAGTTGACTGACAAAGGAATTCATTCTTGGAGTGAAATTGCAGGTTCTGGACATGATGATGATTTCGTGATGATGGACATCAGTCATGAGTTTATTAAAGTGGATGATGACGCATCGCTGTCTGAAGAAGAAAAGATGCAAAAAAAGCTCGATTTTCAAGACGAAGATGCGAAGCGAAAAGAGCGTGCTCATAATGTTCGTCAAATGCTGAGAGCGCATCTTTTGATGGAAAAAGATGTCGATTACATCATTCAAGACAGCAAGATTGTCATTATTGACGAGAATACAGGGCGTCCTCAGCCCGGACGTCGTTTCTCGGATGGGCTTCATCAGTCAATCGAAGCCAAGGAAGGAGTTCCCATTCAGCGTGAAACTCAAACCTATGCAACCATCACTTTGCAAAATTTCTTCCGGATGTACGATAAGATTTCGGGAATGACCGGAACTGCTGTGACGGAAGCGGGTGAATTCAAAGAGATCTACAAATTAGATGTATTGTCCATCCCAACACATAAACCCTGTATTCGGACCGATGCAAACGATGAAATTTACATGACGGAGCGGGAGAAGTACAACGCGATTCTGAAAGATGTTGTGGATGAAAATCAGAAAGGGCGACCTATTTTGATTGGAACCGAGTCGGTGGAAGTTTCTGAAAAGCTATCGCGAATTTTTCGTCAAAATGGTTTAAATCACGTGGTTTTGAATGCGAAGAATCACGAAAGAGAAGCGGAAATCGTCGCTAACGCTGGTCAGAACAAAACGATTACAATTGCCACGAATATGGCAGGTCGTGGAACAGACATTAAATTGGGCGTGGGTGTTGCTGATATTGGAGGGCTTTATGTCTTGGGGACAACCCGTCACCAATCGCGGCGAACTGACCGTCAACTACGAGGTCGATCAGCTCGTCAAGGAGACCGTGGAAGCACAAAGTTTTATGTCTCCTTTGAAGATTCATTGATGCGTCTATTTGCCTCACCAAAATTGAATGCGATCCTTCAGCGGTTTCGTCCTCCAGAAGGAGAGCCCATTTCCGCAAAAATCTTAAATCGCTCCATTGAAACAGCTCAAAAACGAGTAGAACAGCGGAATTACACCATTCGTAAGCATACACTTGAGTATGATGACGTGATGAATAAACAGAGGCAGGAAATTTATGCCTTCCGCAACTTGATTCTCCATGCTCCGAATGTGATTGAGATTGCCACGGAAGTTCTTGAAGATGTTTGTTATCAGACAGCGGAAGACTTTTATATGAATCGCATGCCTGATGGTGGCTGGGACATTGAAGGATTTCGTCAATGGTTGTTGAATTACTTTCCCATTGCACTTGAGAATCATGATTTAGGTGATGAGAACGCCGATTTTGAATCCTCTACTCAATTTGCATCTGAAAAGGTCATGAGTGCTTTCCGTGAAAAAGTTGGCCGTGAGATGGATAAAGTGAAGCCGGCTGAGGGGTCAATACCTACTGGTCAAGATAATCCGGTGGAATATGCGGTGCGGAATCTGATGACTCAAGAAGTGGACAAGCTTTGGCAGCGACATCTTTTATCTATGGACCACTTAAGATCTGACGTGATGTTGCGTCAGTTTGGTCAAAGAGATCCGTTAATGGAATTTAAGCGAGAAGCGTTTGAGTTATTCCATGAGCTCAGTATCAATTTGCGAACGATAATTGCACAGAATCTCTTTAAATTTGAACTCATGCCTGTGAACACTTCGCAGCTTGAGGCCATATTGGGCCAGATGCGCATGGAAAGTGAGCGATCTCTTGTGGAAGGATTGGATCAGCCTATGGGAGCAAAACCACCACCAGCACAAGAAGAACCGGAGAAATCTGCGCCTGTGTACGTAGCGAGGACTCCGGGTCGCAATGACATGTGCCCCTGTGGGAGTGGAAAGAAGTATAAGAAGTGCTGTGGTCAAAAAGAGGAAGTTGAGTCTGCTTAAAACCCTTGCACGAAAAACAGGATTTATTTCATAAGGACCTTGAGGTGTTCTGAGGATAGCGGTGGATCACGTGACAAATATGACAACAATCAAGAAAACGAAACTTTGTTGGAATTGCGAAGGCGTCGTGGATCGTTCTTCCGAAAACTGCGTCTATTGCGGAGTTTACCTTCATCCGGAGAAAGAAGAGACAGATGGCTTTGACAGTGATGTCAGTAGGTCTCCTCTCTATACCCCTGAAGATGATCAAGACATTGAGCTTCAGGAGCATCAGCCACATTATCAAACGGAAGACGAAAAGATTCTTAATGAAGAGATTCATGGCGATGATATAAAAGTGACAGTTTCCGAAGATATAAGGGGGGTTATTCTTCCTCTTCTCTTTTTACTCGCTGGGTCAGTTTTTCTGTTATTTGGATTGATTCTGTACTTTTTCTCGAATGATGGTGTCTTTGTTTTGAAGTGGAACGCCAATTATTGGTTCATTTATCTCTTGTTTTCGTTTCCTTTTCTTTATATTGG
>JAAKFL010000165.1 GCA_011065065.1 Chlamydiota bacterium
CATCACGCAGCGATTAGTGACAATGTGATTGTCTATTTGAATCGTCTTTCTGACTATTTCTTTATGCTCACAAGAATGATTAACCACCTCACAGAGACGCCTGAAACTATCTGGGAACACCACATTTAAAAGTATGAATTCATAACTTCATACTTCTGACTTCTAATAGCTCCATCCCCTTTTTTCAATGAGCTGAATTAGCTCAGGGGTGAAAATGCTAATATTTCGTCGTAACATATCAAAGTGTTTTGAGGACACTTCTTCTCCGCTCTCCAACAACCTTCGTAGGTCTTTCTTAGTTTCAGTATTCGGCTGAGAAAGCGTAAGAGAGATGAGATCGTTTTCATCGATGCATTCGATTGTTTTCGGCATGAATGAGGCATCCTTGGAAGAAGAATCCATGGATGATCCCTCCGTGTAGGACTTAAGCATTTTTTTTATGAGAAAATTTACAGTCTCTTCTAATTGATAAAAAATGGACATAAGAGCTTCTATTGGGGTCACATTAAATCCCTTTTTAACAAGTTCACGGACAATCTCACCCGTAGAGGTCTCGATCGCAATCGTCAATAACTGTTGGTTCCGAGGATTTACCTCAAAATCCTCCTCATCATCAATCAACTTTATAAAAAATGAGGTCCGATTTGTACAATACACATTTAAAAGATCTAGCGAGGGATGCACACCACTCCGGATAAGCAACTCATAAATTCCTGGAGCTCGATCCATATACTCAGAAACGACTTGTTGAATCGGTGTTTTTCTGTCCAATATAAGTTCCATTGTGTCAAAAGCCAGAAGCACAGGATCTACATCATCCGGATCGAATTTTCCTTCATTATTCTTAAGGATATGATTCATGACTTCTTGATTAATTTGAAAACCATACAAGAGATGCAATTTAATAATTTTCTCAAAATCAGGAAAATCCCTGTCACTCATACCTTTTAATTTCTGATCAGATAATTTAATCCCACAAATAAGAAAAAGACGAAAAAGTTCAAAAGTGTATCTACTCAAATTCTTAAATAAAAGATCCATATGTTCGGAAGTAATCTCCTTTCCATTTCTAATATGTCGAAGACAATGATACACAGATATTTTAGTCTGATTTCGTAGAGTTCGCTCAATGCTTGGGATCTTAGATCGACTTGGTTGTGACTCTAATGAAATAAGATCTTCGAGGCTCATATCTTCCACAGCGGTACCATGATATTCTCGATAAGCATCTTCTAACATCCAGACACAGGGCTTTGCACAATGTCTTCTGGCAAAATGAATGTGATGTTGGTCGGGAATAACTTCTTGCTCTAAAATAAATGTTAACAGTTTTAATTGATGCCTGGCTCCAAAATATTTCAAGGCATAGGTCAAACAGGAAGAGGGAAAGGTCACCTTATATAAAAGAAACAGTTCCAAAATGTCTAAAGTAAAGTCCGAATCGATCACTAACAATCTGTGGAGGTTAGAGAGAGAGGGTAATCTTCTCGAATCCAGAAATGTTTGGACAATGTTCACAGTATGGGAACACTGATGCTCAAATGCCAGACGATACAAATTATAAGACGAAATGTCAGCTCCGGCTCCCTCATTTATCAACGTATAGACAGAAACCGCAGTATCAGCAGTCGGAGCGATTAAGTTCTCAACAATACAACGACCATTTAACTCTCTATTCACCAATGACATGATCCCTATGTCCAAGTTCATGTCGATGAAATCAAATTCCCAATCAGAGGGTTCAATATCGCTATAAAACAGCATATTGTAGGTTTGATCGGCAACGAGTCGAATTGATTTATCTGAAGGAGGTACCAATTCACTTGCCTTAAAATTCAATTTTTTTGCGTAATGATCTTTAACAGAAGGTGATACTACCAACTTTTCAAACATAAGGGCCAAAAAGTCTCGCTTTTCATCTCTTGTACAATCCGATGTCATTCCCTCACGAAACAGACTTAAAAAATTCTCATTGGAAACTTCCATATTTCCCTCCTTCTGAATGGATTTTCTCTCTTAACTTATGTGTAAACCTTTTTTTTTAAAAGAATTTTCTTCATCTTTCCCCTTGACTGGTAATCATCAGACTTTTTATCTTTTTAGATATGACTAACAACTTCACTGAATCCGTATCGAAAGCCCTGCAGTCGGCCTTTGCTGAGGCTCAACATCGTCGTCATACGGAAGTCACAGAAAATCATCTGCTTTACGGATTTTTAGCAGACAGGGAGGGGTTCTTTAGTTCGTTATTAACTGGGTTGGATCTTCAACCTGCCCCATTATTGAATGAGGTGGAATCCTTCCTCAATCAACAGCCTACGTTCACAAGTCAGGATCAAGAGCCTTCAGTAGCCAGAAGCCTTCAAGGTCGCATCAATGACGCACAAGTCATTGCTAAGGAGATGAATGATTCGTACGTCAGCACTGACCATTTTTTATTAGCCTTCTGGAAAAATGGCGGTGACCCATTTGACTCTTGGAAAAAAAGAACCCAAGTGTCGTTCAAGGATGTTGAAGCAAAAATTAAAGAAATTCGAGGAGATCGCCATATGGATTCCCCAACAGCAGAAGCCAGCCTTCAAACCCTAGAAAAATATTGTAAAAACCTGTCTCAACTGGCTAGCAAAGGAAAAATGGATCCTGTGATTGGGCGCGAGGAAGAGATTCGCCGCACCATGCAGGTTTTATGCCGGCGGACCAAGAACAATCCGATGTTGATTGGAGAACCTGGAGTGGGAAAAACAGCGATTGCAGAAGGGCTTGCTCAGCGAATCATCCAGGAAGATGTCCCGGATGCTTTAAAGGGAAAACAGTTGTTGGCTCTGGATATGGGAAGCCTTGTTGCGGGAACGAAATATCGTGGAGAATTTGAGGAGCGGCTCAAAGGCATTTTGGACGATGTGGAAAAAAGTGAAGGGAATATCATCCTCTTTATCGATGAGGTCCACACTTTGGTCGGAGCCGGAGCCACGGAAGGGGCCATGGATGCCGCGAATCTTTTCAAGCCGGCGTTAGCTCGTGGTGTTCTGCACTGTATTGGGGCCACCACTCTCAATGAATACCGCAAGCATATCGAGAAAGATGCTGCTCTCGAACGGCGATTCCAACCGGTAATGGTAAGAGAACCTAGTGTTGAAGATACCATTGCCATTTTGCGAGGCATTCGGGAAAAATATGAGATTTTTCACGGAGTTCGGATCACAGAATCTGCGATTCACGCTGCTGTTTTCCTGTCTCACAGATACATCACAGACCGTTTTCTCCCCGATAAGGCCATTGATCTGATTGATGAAGCGGCAAGCTTAATCAAGATGCAAATTGGGAGCCGTCCTCTTCCTATTGATAATAAGGAGAGACAACTTACCAGCATGATTGTCGAGCAAGAAGCTCTACGACGAGAAGACAGTGCCAGTGCTCGGGAAGAGGTGGATAAATTGGAAGCGAAGATCGCTGATCTGAAAGAAGAGCTCAAAGTCTTGAGACAACAATGGAATAAAGAAAAACAGCTGATTGAAGATCTCAAAAACAAGAAAAACGAACTGGAAAATCTCCGTTTCCAAGAAGAAGAAGCTGAAAGAAATGTCGACTACAACAAAGTCGCCGAACTCCGCTACAACAGCATCCCGAATCTTCAAAAAAAGATTGAAGAAGATGAAAAGAAGCTCAATGAAAAGGAACACCGGCTCCTTCAAGAAGAAGTCGATGAATCCTTGATCGCTGAAATTGTTTCCAAATGGACCGGAATTCCAGTTTCAAAAATGTTAGAAGGAGAAGCTGAGAAGTTACTGCACCTCGAAGAAGAGCTTAGCAAACAGGTTATTGGCCAGGACATGGCTATTAAAGCGGTAAGCGAAGCCATTCGCCGATCTCGAGCCGGGCTGAGTGATCCTAATAGACCAATGGGGGCGTTTTTATTCCTTGGGCCCACTGGTGTGGGTAAAACCGAACTGGCCAAAGCGCTCGCCTCTCAGCTGTTCAATCAAGAAGAGGCAATGATTCGTCTAGATATGTCGGAGTATATGGAGAGGCATAGCGTCGCGAAGCTTATCGGGTCTCCTCCAGGTTATGTGGGGTATGAAGAGGGAGGACAATTGACTGAGGCTCTCCGCAGACGCCCCTATGCTGTGGTACTTCTTGATGAAGTCGAAAAAGCGCATAGCGATGTGTTCAATATCTTGTTACAGGTATTTGATGACGGGCGACTCACTGATGCCAAAGGACGCACAGTCAATTGCAAAAATGCTTTGTTTATCATGACCTCCAATCTCGGATCAACGCTCCTGTTGGAACAGATCGAGAAATCACATACCGAGTTTACGAAAGAGACAATAATGGCTTTACTGGAGCCCGTGATTCGCCAACATTTCCGTCCCGAGTTTATTAACCGTTTGGATGAGATACTCCCCTTCTTGCCACTGCGTGAAGAAGAGATGCACAAGATTGTGGTCATCCAATTGAGACATGTCACGGAGCGCATAGCTGAACGTCATGTGACTTTAACCTGGACTGACGAAGTGGTCGATGCCTTGGCCAAAGAGGGGTATGACCCCATTTTTGGTGCGCGGCCATTGAAGCGGCTCATTCAGCAGAAAGTGTCCAATATGTTGGCAAACGCCCTATTAGAAGGGCGAATTCCTGCCGATAGTGAAGTGGAGATCGTTTTGGAGGGCAA
>JAAKFL010000166.1 GCA_011065065.1 Chlamydiota bacterium
AGATGAATCGCACTGGCCAAATTGTCCTTCTTCCCAAAGACAACCAGAATATCCCCCTCTTTGATCACAGTATCATGATCAATTTCAGTGATCTTGTCCTCTTCGCGATTGATCACCAAAACATTCACTCCATACTTGCGACGCAACCCTGTATCATGCATCGTTTTTTCTGACAGGTAACAACCCTGCTCAACTTTCCAAGCTTCCACAGAAATTTGAGGAAGATCAATATCTAAATCTGAAAAACGAAAGGTCTCTCGATGCAAAGCCCGCTTTTGGTAGTCTCCTCCCGATAACTCATCAATACATTTATCCACTTCGGAATAAGAAATGTTATACTTCAACAAAATACGATTGACCGTTTCTGCTGAGGTCACAAATTCATCCACAACCACATCATCGGCTCCTAGCTGATACATCGTTTCGCGATCTCCCCATGTATGCGTTCGAGTCACAATAAAAACTTTGGGATTGGCATGTCTCGCGGCTTCAATAATCCGTTTTTCTTCTGTGGGATCATTCACAAGAACCGCAAAAACTTTGGCGTATTTGATGTTCACATGCTCTAATACTGAAATGTGACCAGAGTCCCCAAAATAAATGGGCTCCCCCCTCTTCCTCTCGTCACGCACAATGTCAGGATTGGTCTCCAAGACGCAATACTTAATCCCAGATATCTGACAAGATTTAGCAAGATTTTTACCCGAAACTCCAAACCCTGCAATGATCACATGATCGGTCAACCCCCGCTCTTCTTTCACATACTGCACTTTTCCCGTCACCAATCTCTCGGATAACGGAAACTTACTCACAAAATTGGCAAAGTGCGGAGCAATCGTCACAAGAAGCGGGGTCAATAACATTGAGAGTAGTGAGACCGCAATGAACAATTGATACAAGTATGGCTCACTAATTTGTGATTCGATTCCCGCATTGACGAGAACAAAAGAAAATTCCCCAACCTGACTTAAAGAAAACCCAACGAGAATTGCGGTCCTTAAAGGCATCCCTAATACTAAAGTCGAGGCCCCCGCAACTAGTGTCTTTAAAACTAAGACTCCCAGACAAAGCCCTACGATCGTAAAAATGTTGAAAAAGAAAAAATCAAGCTCTAATAGTAGCCCAATGGAAATAAAAAAGAAGCTCGTAAAGATATCCTGAAAAGGCAAGATATTCCCGAGAGCCTGATGCCGGTACTCCGACTCCGATAAAATCATTCCAGATAGAAACGCCCCTAAGGAAATGGAGAGACCTGCGAGCGACGAAAGCCAGGTAACCGAAAAGCAAATGGTTAATACAGCTAACAAAAATAGTTCGCGACTTCGAGTCCTCGCCACAAGATCTAATACCGGAGGAACCACCTTCAACGCAAAAACAAAAGCGGCGACAATGATCAAAGCACCTTCTCCCACCACCCACAGCACCTGTTCTAACGAGATCTCCCCTTTTCCCGCTAAGAATGGAACCAACAACATCATAAGAACCACAGCGATGTCTTGAAAAATCAAAATCGCCAGGATGATGCGGCCGTGTCGCGATTTGGCTTCACCACGATCACTCATGAGCTTCAAAATAATTGCGGTACTACTTAAGGAAAGAAGAAAACCCAAGAAAATCGATTCAGGAACAGGTCTCCCAAATAACTGAGCAGCTATAAATCCCCCCAGAACAGTGAAGCCCACTTGTAAAAAGCCTCCCACCAAAAAACTCTTGCGCATCGCAAGAATTCTTCGTGGTGAAAACTCCATTCCAATCGTAAACAAAAGGAGAATGATGCCGATCTTCGCAAAGGTGTCCACTTCCCCCACAGCCCGAACCAATCCCAATCCATGCGGGCCACCTAAAACACCTGTTAAAATAAAACCCACAATCGTCGGAATTCGAAGACGGTGGCACACGAGAAGGACTATAATGGCTAGGCCAAAGATAATGACGAAATCACGGAGTAATGGAAGTTCCATAAGCTATTGTATTTCAGTGTCCTGAATATATTCTTTCCAGAATGTTGCACCTTTTTACGGTTTTAATTATATCGGGGTAAAGGATTAGACGAAAGCATATATCAACTTTTTAGCAATTAACGTTAACAGAAGGAAGGGTTATGAGTGACTCTAAGGTTGTAGCCAGCAAAATAAAGGCTTACGTGAAAGATAAGTCTGGGATGAACACTTCTACTACAGTGTTTGACGCTCTAACGAGAATCGTTGAGAAAGAGATTGACAAGGCGATCGAGAACGCTCAAGCAAATAAGCGTAAGACGGTGATGGACAGAGACTTCATGTAAAAACTGAAGTCTCATTCACTCGATAAAGGTTCTTTCGGGGACTCAAGGGCACGAGAAACAAGGTTATCGTAAGTGGCCCTTTTTTTATCAAAATATTTCTCAAATCTCTGAGTATCAGAAAATAATAGATGGTGAATGTAACCACGGTGGTACCCTTCATCAGGTCTTTTGACCCACAGTTGAGTTTCTTTTATCACATCAAGTGCCGAGTCAAATTCCCTGATTCTATTTGTTCGAACTAAAATCTTCGCCAAAATCCATTGGAAGTCTTCATCAGCCTTTGTTTTACTGGCTAACATCGCGCGATAAACGTTCATCATCAAATCATGGAGTGTATGGCTATTCTCTAATTGATAACGATCCATGATTTGAGATAAATGAATCGAATCTTCCTTTAAGATCCTTGTGTAAGCAAGTTCTAATGAGAAATCTCTCAGATATTCAACAGCCGCATAATAAAGGTCTCGTGATTGACTCATAGGATCTCCCTCTCTTGGCTTCACTTGCCAACAGTCAAACGGAACAAATCCCCAGGACCCATAATATCCAGGTCCATAAGAAAAATCTGTAAACGGCTTGATCAACGGGTAATATTTTCGAATCAGGGTGTCTCCCCTTTTAGCTTGGTCGCCCATTACAGTCATATCGGAAGGAGGAAGCAATTCAGAAAATAAATCGACGATTTCTTTTAATAACTTACCATTGATTCCCATAAATGTTTCTTCACCATGGGAGAAAGTGGATGATCCTTGCAACCAAACCACTTCAAGAACTTTACCTTCGATATCCCATTTTAAAATGAGTGAAGGCCAAGAAGATTTGGTCATCGAAGCTTTCATCTTATCCTTTAACTCATACTTTCTTTCGAATAAACATTCATATTGTGCATAAGAATAAACAGATACATCAACGCCCCCTGGCTTAAGTTTAAACAAACCTTGACGGGTTTCTTCATCATCAAAAAGAGAGTTGTTTTTAGGTTTTTCGAGAATCACATAAACCGGAACTGAAGCCACTCCAAAATCAAGCCAGATCACATGAATAGTTTCCTTTTTCACAACATCTTTTTCAATAAAGTTACAAACCCTTTCTAAAAGGGAATTTCGCAGCGTCTCAACTCTTTCAGGAAAAGAGGAATTAAAAAAATCTTTACCAAGACGTTCTTTCAACTCGTCAGCACCCAGCCAATCAATCTCTAATAACCTAGGGGCTTTTGAAGGAAGTGTCTCTACTAAAGATCTTGTACGTTTATTATTAACTATCATTTAATAAATAATAACAAAATTATTATTAAAATTCAATATTATATAATATAAATACTTGTTTGTCACAGAAAGTGCCTTCACAAATTTAGAGTATTGGTGGACTTAAAATTTAACCGCGAAGATCGCGAAGACCGCGAAGAAGCGCGAAGAAACAGACTAACTTCCATCAATCTTTTTCAAAGCATACTTTGTTACCTTTTACACGTTCATCGGAAAATCACTATGAATTCTCCATGTCTTCGCGCATCTTCGCGGTCTTCGCGATCTTCGCGGTTAAATTTTTAAGTCACTCCCATTCAAAATTACCAAGATCTTGCTTTCACACCCCAAGAGTGCTATGGTTTCTTGTATGAATGCGATGGTCAAGATTCTATCAGCTCTCACCGATAACTACATGTACCTCCTGATTTGGGGGAATATGGCGATTGTCGTGGATCCCAGTGAGGCACAACCTGTCCTGAACGCTTTAAAAAAAGATAATCTTCAGCTCCAAGCCATTTTAGTGACTCATCACCATTGGGACCATATCGGAGGCGTCGACGCTCTTGTCGATGCGACTGAATGTCCTGTGATAGGGCCTGAAGACAAACGAATTCCCCGACTCACTCGCTTAGCGGAAGAGGGAGAAAAAATCACTTTCGGTCCTTTGACATTCGAGGTTTTCTCTGTCCCCGGTCATACCACCTCTCATGTGGTCTATTATGAACCCAACCAGGGTTGGCTATTTAGCGGAGACACTCTGTTTGGTGCTGGGTGTGGAAGATTGTTTGAAGGGACCCCCAAACAGATGTTCGAATCGTTAAATAAGATTTGTCAGCTGCCAGATGAGACACAAGTTTTTTGCGGTCACGAATACACAGTGAAAAATCTCGAGTTTGCTGCTTCTATCGAACCTTCAAATAAAGAAGTCGCAGATAGATTGGCTCAGTCCAGAAGGACACGAGAACAAAACATTCCCACAGTTCCAAGCTCCTTGGCCATCGAAAAAAAGACAAATCCTTTTTTAAGAGCTAATCAAAGTTCATTGCGAGCAGCAATAAACATGACTGAATCTAGTGATTTAGAAGTCTTTACCCAAGTCCGTGAAATGCG
>JAAKFL010000167.1 GCA_011065065.1 Chlamydiota bacterium
AAAAGAGCTTGAGATTGATGGAGTCGCGAAAGAGGGGAAGATTGTCATTCAGGCGATCACGGAACATGTGGAAAACGCAGGTGTTCATTCCGGTGATGCAACTGTCGTCATTCCGCCGCAACGTCTTTACTTGGAAACCATCCGACGGGCCAAGCAGGTGACCCGTCAAATTGTGCTCGCATTGAATATTACGGGACCTTTCAATATTCAGTTTATTGCGAAAGATAATGCTCTAAAAGTGATTGAATGTAACGTGCGCGCTTCCCGGTCATTTCCTTTTGTGTCTAAAGTGACTCATCAAAATTTTATCGATATCACGGTGAAATCATTGATGGATCATCCGATTCCCGAATGGTACGAGACATTAGAGTTAGATTGTGTCGGAGTCAAAACGCCTCAATTTTCCTATAACCGTTTAAAAGGAGCCAATCCTGTGGCTCAAGTGGAGATGGCTTCGACAGGTGAAGTCGCCTGTTTGGGGCGCAATCTTTATGAAGCCTTTTTTCATTCCTGGCTAGCGACGGGTCAGAAGATTGAAGGAAAACGTCTTCTTGTGAGTATTGGTGGAGATAAGAAGGGCCGTTTTCTGGATGTCTTAAGGGCCTTAGATCGCTCGGGGTGGGAGCTCTTTGCAACGGAAAACACTCATGATTTTTTAGTCAGGCATGGTGTGGCCAACCGCTGTTTATATAAAGCCAGCGATTCGTTAGAACCGAATATCAAAACTGTGATTGCTAATCGTGAAGTCGATCTGATTATCAATATTCCAACAAATGTCAGTCCAAAAATCATTACTGATGGATTTACCATTCGTAGGTTAGCCATTGACCACAACATTCCACTATTGACGAATATGCAAACTGCACTGCTATTTTTATTATGTTTAAATGAACTTGATATTGATCAAATTCCTGTAAAAGCTTGGAAAAATTATATGACAGAAGGATCTTATGTCGGTCAAAACGCTTAATAGACATTTAGTCTCTATTCGTGACTTGAGTCGCGAGGATATTGTGGGAATCTTGGATGCTGCAAAAGGGTTCAAGGAGACTCCCAATCAGACAATTCTCCAAGGAAAGTTGTTGGGATCCTGTTTTTTTGAGCCCTCGACAAGAACACGCCTTTCATTTGAATCAGCAATGAAAAGGTTGGGGGGAGATGTGATTGGATTTTCGGATGATAAAGTGACCTCTTTTCAAAAAGGGGAGTCACTTTATGATACGATGAAAGTGATGAGTGGGTACGTTGATCTGATTGTCCTTCGCCATCCTCTAGAGGGAGCTGCGAAATTGGCTGCAGAAGCTTCGGACGTCCCGGTGATCAATGCAGGGGATGGGGCTAATGAACATCCCAGTCAAACGCTTCTCGATTTATTTACCATTCAGGAAACGAGGGGAACATTGTTGGGCCTTCACTTAGGTTTAATGGGAGATCTTTTGAATGGAAGAACGGTTCATTCTTTGGTTCAAGCGTGTTCTCTTTTTGATGTCCGGTTTTATTTTATCTCACCTCCTTCTCTCGAATTGCCTGCTGAAATTTGTCGTGAGTTGAAAAGAAGTAGTGCCCTTTTTTCTTTTCATCGCTCTCTTGAAGATGTGATTGATAAATTGGATATCTTGTATATGACTCGGGTTCAGAGGGAGCGTATGTCTGCACAAGCCGATCAACACTTGCCACGGTCTGGGTATGTGTTGCAGCCTGATCTCTTGCAGCATGCAAAAGAGAATCTGAAAATACTCCATCCCCTTCCACGTGTTGATGAGTTGGATAGATCCATTGACTCGACACCTTATGCTTATTATTTCCAACAAGCTCAGAATGGTATTCCCATTCGTCAAGCGGTGCTGGATCTGTTGTTAGGAGGCATGTCATGAATTCGACGTTAGAAAAGAATCGCATAATTTCCGCCATTGAAAACGGCACTGTCATTGATCACATCCCATCGGGTCAGGGAATGCGCATTTTTAAACTCCTTAATTTAGAGAAGTTTGATCAGTGTGTGACATTGGGACTGAACCTTCCAAGTCACGTCATTGGAAAAAAGGATATCATTAAGTTGGAAGGACACGAAATCACGGAAGAAGAATCCTCTCGGGTGGCTATATTCGCTCCGTCCACAACAATCGCGATCATTCGTGATGGTTGTGTGGCAAAGAAGTTTCATGTCTCACTTCCTGAGATCATTCATGATGTGATTGTTTGTCCTAATCCGCGCTGTATCACTAATCATGAGAAGATGACAAGGCGGCATTCTGTGAGCTTAGTGGGAAAAAACATCTATTTAAGATGTCAATATTGCGAACACTTGGGTTTTAAGGAGGAATGATGATTATTATCAAGAACGTTCGGGATCATCAGGGGAATGTTTCTGATATTGAGATTGAAAGCTCCCATAATATTTCAATCGATGGCGCTGGGTTGACCTGTCTTCCTGCATTAGTCGATACCCATGTCCATTTTCGTGAGCCAGGTCATTCTCATAAGGAAGACTGGGGGACAGCTGCACAAGCGGCAATTGAAGGTGGTGTGACTACAGTTTTTGATATGCCCAACAATAATCCTCCATGCATCACCTTGAAAAACCTCCATTTGAAAAAGGCTTTGATCGACAAGAAACTTTCAACTGTGGATATCCCTCTTCGTTACCACCTTTATTTCGGTGCTGATTGTCATCATTTTGATGAAATTCCAAAATGTCGCAATCAAGTGGTCGGAATCAAAGTCTTTATGGGATCAAGCACTGGAACATTATTAGTGAACAAACAAAATGATTTGGAAAGGGTTTTTGAGATCGCGGCGTCTGAAGATATGATTATATCCGTACATGCTGAAGACGAGGAGATCATTTCTCAAAATTCCAAAAAATTCAGTTCGGAAACCGATCCCTCTGTTCATTCAAAAATTCGGCATCCTGATGCTGCAAAGGCAGCGACGGCTCAAGCGATCGCTTTAGCGGAAAAGTATGGGACTCGATTGTGCATCCTCCATATGAGCACGAAAGAGGAAATTGAATTGGTAAGGGAAGCCAAGGCACGCGGGGTGAAGGTTTATGCCGAGGCGACACCTCACCATCTCTTTTTAGATGACAGTCGGTATCGGGACCTTGGAACAAAAGTACAGGTGAATCCACCTCTAAGATCGCTTTCTGACCAAGAAGCTCTTTGGATTGGGATCCAAGATGACACAATTGATTTTATTGGAACAGACCACGCGCCCCATACACTTGAAGAAAAACAGAGACCTTATGGAAGTGCTCCTTCTGGTGTGCCTAGTATCGAATTACTTCTTCCCTTATTGCTCAATGCTTATAATCATGGTCTTTTGACATTGGAGCAAATTATTAAATTAACACGGACGCGAGCGGAAGAGGTGTTTCGTTTAGAGCCTCATTCTGACGTCGTTTTAGTGGATTTAGACCTTGAAAAAAGAGTGGACGATGGGCAGCTCAAAACTAAATGCCAATGGTCTCCTTATCATGGTCAGGTGTTAAAGGGATGGCCAGTCTGTACGATTTTGAAGGGAAATATTTATGAGATTGAGGCGGTGCAATGCCAAAAACTTTAACACATGTGGCTCCTATCTATGATATTTGTAAAACATATCTCGAAAATGCTATCGAGGGACCTTTTTTCAAGGAGCCGATTCCAGAAAGAAAATGGCAAGACCCCGATCAATGGATGGACTTTCTTGGACATCAAGTAGCTTCTCCATTAGGAATTCCAGCTGGCCCTCTTCTCAATTCCAAATGGACCACTCTGGCTGCAAGATTGGGGTTTGATATCTTGACGTATAAAACCATCCGAAGTTATGAGCATCCCGCTCATCCGCTCCCCAATGTCATTTTTGTTGAAACCGAGGGGGCTTTAACCCATGATCGTATGGGACAATTTGTGAAACCGCTGAATCATGAACCATTGACACCTGAAGAATTGGCTATCACGAATTCATTTGGGAATCCGTCACGAACGACTGAGTACCTACAGATTGATATTCATTTAGCTGTCCATGCGCTGGAAAAAGGGCAAGTCTTGATTGTTTCTGTTTTTGGAACGGGCAGTAACCTTCAAGAACTAAAGAAAGATTTCATCAAAACTGCATTACTCGCAAAAGAATCAGGAGCACCAATAGTCGAAGCGAACTTTTCCTGCCCCAATGTTTCTGCAGGAGGCACCTTATATCATGATCCAGAGATGTGTTATGAGTTGGCGAAAGCATTAGTCGACGCCCTGGGGGATACTCCGTTGATTATTAAAATGGGAGTCTTCACGGCCTACGATAATATGGAACAGGTGATTCAATCATTAGCCAGAGCTGGCGTTCGGGCGATCTGCGGGATCAATACAGTCCCCATGAAAGTGATTGATGACAATGAGGAACCTGTGTTGGGAGAAGACAGGCTTCAAAGCGGCATTTGTGGAAGTCCTATACGTCCATTAGCTCTTGAGTTTGTTCATGACGCGCATACGATTATTCGGCAACATTCACTAGATCTTGAAGTCTTGGGGTGCGGAGGGATTACAAGCCCGGAACATTTTGATACATTTTTAAAATATGGGGCGAAAGCGGCATTGACAGCAACAGGAATGATGTGGGATCCATATCTGGCACATAAATGGCAT